>NZ_JAGGQS010000061.1:0-41847 GCF_018613175.1 Bacillus sp. ISL-47
TCACACATGGATGCGCGGAGACATTTTATTAAAAGCGGACAAAATGACGATGGCCCATTCACTTGAACTTCGTGTTCCTTTCCTTGATAAAGAAGTGTTTGAGGTAGCTTCCAACATACCGACCAGCCTGAAAACAGCAAATGGCACAACGAAGTACATTCTGCGCAAAGCGGCAGAAGGTGTTGTGCCTGATCATGTGTTAAATCGCAAAAAGCTTGGCTTCCCGGTTCCAATCCGCCATTGGCTGAAAGATGAAATGAACGATTGGGCTAAAAATATTATTCGTGAAAGCAGCACAGACCATTTGATCAACAAAGAATATGTGTTAAGGCTTCTTGAAGATCATTGTCAGGATAAAGCAGATAACAGCCGTAAAATCTGGACTGTTCTAATGTTTATGGTATGGCATCAAGTTTACGTAGAAAAGAAATACTCCTTTGAAAAAGAGTATTTAGTAGATAAGGATCTTCAGCCTCTAAAGGGCTAAAATAAAATGTCCATCAGGGTAATCCTGATGGACATTTTTTATGGCGAAAGATAGGTAATAGCTTGTCTTCCCATCTGCACCCAGGCTTCCTCAAAGTCCGAGATGGGTGTTTGTTTGTTTTTTTCGCCTGTAAGAGGGTCGTTGAAATACACATATTCCTGATCGTAGCCTGTAAGAAGGACGGAATGCTCTTTATATGTAATCTGGATTGTACCGCTTGGCGTATGCCATGTTTGGAAAAAATCTTCCGACAGCACTCGGTATGCAGTATTCGTAATGACCCAAACAGGCCGTCCATCTGATAGGTGAATTTTTAATTCTGTAAAATCGGACCCGGTAAGGTCTTTAATGGAACCTGGCAGATACTTTTCGGCTAGCTCTTTCACAGGTTTATGGTAAACGCCGAGTCCCGGATTATCAAAGGAGTACATATCGCCCACAAATCCATCATTCGGATGGCCGAAATAAATTTTTCCGTTTTCGATAGTATAAGGTTCAGGGTTTTTCTTTATCTCTTTTGCCAGAGTAATTTTATCAGCTTGGATGCCTGCATGCTGAAGGAGCATGGAAAGGCTAGTTACTTCGCACCCTCTTGGCAGTTCAGGAAATTGATTAACAGCGGGAGCATCAATCAGTGTTGCATCTTTCATTTTAATAACAGATGTCTCTATAAAAGCACTTGTTTTCTTAACCGGTTCGCTTAGCCAAGACTTTAGCTGATCAACGGCTGAAGCTGGGCGAACTAAATGATCATATACAAATCCAGCGGAAATCAGTATGAAAACGATTAGAAACACTGGCGCAGTTTTTAGCAATGTTCTTCTGAATATCACAATCATTAAAAGGAAAACCACTATTGCCGCTATATATAAATACAATTTTTTCACCCGCCAAATCGGTGTACCTTTTTAAATTTAGACTCTTTTTGTATAGATTGTTTATTTAGACTATAAAGCTTGCCCGTTGATTTCCGCTCCAGTCACGCAGCGAACCCGCGGGGAGGAACGGGAGCCTCCTCGGCGTTTCACGCCTGCGGGGTCTCCCGCTCCCTCTCTTCCCGCAGGACACTGAATCAGCTCCTTCGAATAAACACCGCACGAAGAAAATGCGAATGCATTTTCGAGGATCAAGTGCCTTCCACTCCAATCAACTCAGTAATTAAAACTAGTTTGTAAGCAACAAACTTTGCGAAAAAAGCCTAAATTTATTATCGGCAATATCCCATACTCTTTTAATTTGTTCCCTTCATTTTATAAGGGAATAGGATAGAAGGATTACTTGGAGCTCTTTTGCAAAGACTTATAGTATTGCCCTTTTTCGGCATATTCCCTGCTGATGCGTTCCATATCTTGAATATCTTCGGGAGTCAGCTCTCGGATTATCTTAGCCGGCCTTCCGAAGGCAAGCGTATTAGGCGGGATTTTTTTGCCCTGTGGAACAAGACTGCCCGCTCCAATGAAAGCCCCTTCGCCGATTTCCGCCCGATCCAGCACAATGGAGCCCATTCCTATTAATGCTTTTTTGCGGATAATGCAGCTATGCAGGATTACCTGATGGCCGATAGATACTTCATCTTCCAATATTAATGGGTTATTCGGACTTTGATGCAGAACCGAATTGTCCTGAATATTGACTTTTTTGCCGATAATGGCGGGTGCTACATCCCCGCGAATGACGGTATTAAACCATACACTGGATTCCTCGCCGATCTCCACGTCTCCGGTTATGGTCGTAAAATCAGCTATAAACGCCGATTCTGCAATTTTGGGTTCTTTGTCTTTGTATGGATAGATCATCTTTGAACACTCCTATAAGCAGTTTGATTATTTTGATTCTATCACAAGAAGCGTTTTTAACGTTATATTAGCGAAAAGAATCAGCGTATTTTTAGCAGTGTTTGATTCATGAACAATTTAAGCATCTAGGCTATAATATATTTACATAAGATAGTTCGTAATAAAAGGCTGGGGGGATGGACTATGTGGAAATGGGAAACTGATGGAGAAGCAAAGGGCGTTATTGTCATGGTGCATGGGGCTATGGAGCATCATCGCCGCTATGGCTGGCTGATTGAAATGTGGCGCTTGGCCGGTTTCCATGTCATCATGGGAGATCTTCCTGGCCAGGGCATGACGACCAGGTCAAGAAGAGGCCATATTGATTCCTTTGATGAATATATCCTGGAAGTAAAGGACTGGGTACAGGCTGCATGTGAGTTCGAATTGCCTGTTTTTCTATTGGGCCATAGCATGGGCGGACTGATTGCGATTAGGCTGCTGCAGGAGGAGAGAATGAATTTGGCTGGAGTGATTCTTTCGTCTCCGTGTTTAGGACTGGTCACACAGCCGTCCAAAATCATTAACTTTTTGTCGCTTGGCCTTAACACATTGATGCCAAGCCTGAGAATGGATGCAGGCTTATCTGTCGAGATGGCAACCAGAAATCAGGATGTGCGTGACGCAGATTTGAATGATTCCCTGTATGTAACCAAGGTTTCAGTCAGGTGGTACCGCGAGCTTGTTGCATCCATCAAGATTGCCTTTGAAAATCTGGATAAAATACAGGATGTGCCGCTCCTCGTTTTGCAGGGCGGAGATGACAAAATTGTCAATAAGACTACAGTCAGGGATTGGTTTAATTCCGCGCCATTCTCCGAAAAAAGATTCAAAGAATGGCCGAAATGCTATCATGAAGTTTTTAATGAACCTGAGCGGGAAGAAGTCTTCGAGTATGCGAAGGATTTTGTTAACAGCCAGCTAAAAGCGTTAGGTTATGTTGTGTAAAAGGGGAAAATTCAAACTCTGCCTGCTTGGAGTAAGATTAACACCCATAATGGGTTTACGATAGCAAAAGGTCACTAATCAATTAGTACCTCTAAAAATAAATGGGCTGTCAGATGAAAAATAGCTGGAGTTAACCCGGCAGTTTTCGGGGATAGCTTTAAGAGGTTTAACCAACTTTAATAAATAATAAACAGCGGGTGCCCTGTGCCAAAGGAGGTAGGTAATGTTATGAGTGTTCCTTCCATGCCAATTAGTTTGATGTCACATGTATATCGGAAAGTTCTGCCTTCAGTCCACAAAGAGCTGGGATATTGGAAAAGCAGGGCAGAAGCCATCCCAGATCCAGAATTAAGGAAACAGGCACTTGCCAGCATTGAGAACAAAACCTTCCATTGCGAAGGAGGGGCGATTATGTCTTTAATGGCCAAGGCAAAATACGAGAAAGCCATTAAATTTATTGTCGCTTATCAGACAATCAGCGATTATTTGGATAACCTTTGTGACCGCAGTACCTCACTGGATCCTGGAGATTTTGCCGCTTTGCATGAGTCAATGGAGGATGCCCTAAATATCGATGCCTCCAGTAAAAATTATTATCATATGAGAAACGAACAGGATGATGGAAATTATCTTGCGGATCTAGCAGCTTCCTGCAGGGAGGTTTTGTCCGAACTAGAGCATTACACTCATATAAAAAGCCATTTGCTTGAATTATGCCGCTACTATTGTGATCTGCAAATACATAAACATGTGGTTGTGGAGGAGCGTGTTCCACGACTGCAAAACTGGTTTGACCAATACAGGGAAGATATTCCGGAAATGGAGTGGTATGAGTTTTCAGCCTGTTCCGGATCGACGCTCGGAATTTTCTGCCTTGTCTCTTACGCCTTAAGAGATGATTTTAAGCAGGAACATGCGGTGAATATCCGCAACGGCTATTTTCCTTATATCCAGGGCCTCCACATTCTTCTGGATTATTTGATCGATCAGGAGGAAGATCGGGCAGGCGGGGACTTAAACTTTTGTTTTTATTATGAAAATGAAGAAAAGCTGTTTTCACGTCTCAAGCACTTTGTCCTTGAAGCGGACAAGCATACCGAAAAACTGCCACATAAGCATTTCCATAAACTGATTAATCGCGGATTGCTGGGCATCTATTTATCAGATGAAAAAGTTAGAAAACAAAGGAATGTGCAGCGATTAGCAAAAGGCATGATCAAAACGGGCGGAATGGTCAGTTATTTCTTTTATATAAACGGACGTGCTTACCGCGCGCTGCAAAAAATGGTGCCGGCCGGGGTGGGCAAAGCATTTATAAAAACATAAAAGCCTGCATTCACGCAGGCTTTTTGTACTTGTTTACCGTTTTTCAATCGCCACTATAAACGGAGGATGATTCTTTTGATTAATAAACTGATACTGCAGGACATGGACCAGGCTTTGGTCCAGCTGTTTCACATAACGGAGCAGATAATCCCGTTCAACTGCTCCTTCTATATGGCCGTGATAAATGACCAAAAGAATGATTCCTTCAGGCGCCATCAGCTCCAACAGCTGGTCGATTGCGGAAATAGTTGTTTGCGGCCGGGTAACAATTGATTTATCCCCTCCAGGCAAATAGCCTAAGTTAAAAATGGCAGCGGTTATTTTGCCATGATGAACTGGCGGTACATTTTCAAGTATAAATTCGTGTCCTGAGTGAAAAAGGGTAGCCCGGTCAGCCAGATCATGCTCTGCCAGGCGTGCTTTCGTATTAATAACTGCATCTTCCTGAATATCGAATCCATATACCCTTCCGTTTGGCCCAACTAAGTTGGCAAGATAAACGGTATCGTGCCCATTCCCTAAAGTGGCATCAATAACGATGTCTCCGGGCGATACTGCTTTCTCAAGCAGCTGCCTTGCAAAAGGTAGTATTCTTTCAAGCTTCATGACATTGCCTCCAATTGGCTTGGGCTATAAAACTTCCCCTGCCAGCTGTTTCTGCGCATTAATTCAGCATCAATGCTGTTGAGAACCTCCCATTTATTAACGCTCCACATCGGCCCAATCATCAAATCAATCGGACCATCTCCCGTAATTCGATGCACAATCATTTCCGGAGGTAAAATCTCCAGCTGGTCGCATACTAAGTTTACATACTCTTCTAGAGACATGAACTCAAGCATGCCTTTTTCAAATTGCTTGACCATGGGCGTCCCCTTTAATAAATGGAGAAGGTGAATCTTTATTCCCTGTACATCAAGCTTTGCAACCTCACAAGCAGTTTCCATCATCATTTCGGGCGTTTCAAGCGGAAGGCCATTAATAATATGGGAGCATACGCGGATCCCATGTTTGCGGAGTTTGTTTACTCCCTCCATATAGCATTGGTAGTCATGTGCGCGGTTGATCAGCAGGCCTGTCCGCTCATGAACAGTCTGTAACCCCAGCTCTACCCAAAGGTAGGTTCTTTGGTTAAGCTCAGCCAAGTATTCAACTACATCATCAGGCAGGCAGTCAGGGCGAGTCGCGATGGAAAGGCCAACTGCATCTTCCTGTGCGAGCACTCTTTCATACATGTCACGCAGCACTCCTACAGGTGCATGTGTGTTTGTAAAAGCCTGAAAGTAGGCCATATACTTGCCATCTTTCCATTTATTGTGCATTTTTGCCTTGATTTCGTGAAACTGGATTTCCAAGTCGTCTGCACGGTTTCCGGCAAAATCCCCTGAGCCTGCCGCACTGCAAAAGGTGCAGCCGCCATGTGCAACAGTACCGTCACGGTTAGGGCAATCAAAGCCGCCGTCCAATGCTACTTTGAAAACTTTATGGCCAAATTCATTCCGTAAATGATAATTCCAAGTATGGTATCGCTTATGATCAGATGCAAACGGAAAAGGATTCGTTAGATCCATACCTGTTCCCTCCCTTTGTGAACTTATCTATAAAGGTTAAAAGCATACATTTTTAATAAAAGCTCTTTTAATTTTGCCTGTTGATTTCCGTAACTCAGTGCCATAATCAACAATTAGCTTTAACAAAGCCTTTAATAAAATTACGTAGCACTGAAGTGCACCCATATAGCAATGCTTGTTTTAACAAAATTAATCTTAACATGAACGTAAAGCCTTATCCAAGGGGAATTGGCAGGAAATAGGGGAGTAAGGATTGCGGAAAAATGTACAAACTAATACATGAAGCATGCATGCTTCTATACCCATTCTTCAAGGAGGGGAACGTAAAATGGCAACTCGTGAATCGATGGATACACTCTTGCAGCAATGTGAGGATGCGATCCGCTTTGCACAAGAGCAGTTTGAGTCCGGGCGGACACAGGAACACTATAATGATGAGGATTACTCCGGTGCTCTTCAATCTTTAGAAGCTGCTTATAATGATATTACTCAAATGGCCCATAGCGCCAATTCCCAGCAGCGCGAACAGCTTCACCGGATGAGGCTTCAGCTGCAGCAGCTCCAAAATCAGATGATAATACTTCCTCATTAAAGGAGTGATCGATTTGGTAAAAAAACGTTCAAAGCAAAATAATCCTGAACAAAAGACACGAAACGGAGTCAACAGCCAGGACCTTGAACTAGGACAGGATTTTGATGCAGTAAAGCAATCGAAAAAGAAGTATGAAAACACGGGCGGACAGCCTGTCAAATCAAAATTCCATCCGGAACCTGAACAATCCTCCTGAATAAACTTGGAAAAGCCCCGATACACTTCGTATCGGGGCTTTATTATGCGTCAAAAAGTAGAATTATTCTGTCTATAATAATCGAATAGAAAACTATTGCAAGGACAGGAAAAAACAACTAAAATTATTTTGGATTTCGAAATATAGTGCCGGGGGCAAGTGTCTTCCGGCAAGTAAAATAAATATGTTAAAGGGGCGTTTTTACATGCCGCGTACCTTATGGCTCTTAATTATTGGGATGGCAGTGAATGTAACCGGCTCTTCTTTTTTGTGGCCTTTAAATACCATTTACATTCATGAGCATTTAGGGAAATCTTTATCTGTAGCAGGACTTGTCCTTATGCTGAACTCGGCTGCCAGTGTCGTGGGCAATTTGTTTGGCGGAAGTCTCTTTGATAAAATAGGCGGCTATCGGTCCATTCTACTCGGAATTGGGATTACCGTAATAGCGCTTCTTGGCCTGACCTTTTGGCATGGCTGGCCAGCGTATATGGTGTTTCTGACATTTGTAGGCTTTGGATCGGGGATTGTTTTTCCATCGATGTTTGCCATGGCGGGATCGGTTTGGAAGGAAGGCGGGCGAAAGGCATTCAATGCCATTTATGTGGCACAGAATGCAGGTGTGGCGATTGGGGCAGCTCTTGGCGGCCTAGTGGCATCGTATTCGTTCCAGCTAATTTTCCTGGCAAATACACTCATGTACATTGTATTTCTGCTGATAGCCGTATTCGGATATCGGGGCATTAATACAATATCAGGCCAGCAAACATCGATTCTACAGGAAAATAGAGTGGTTAAAAACTATACAAAGCTATATGCATTACTCATTCTATGTGTCGGATATTTACTATGCTGGGTTGGATATGTGCAGTGGCAATCCACTATTGCAGCATATACCCAGGAAATGAATATTTCTCTCAAGCAATACAGCCTGCTTTGGTCTATCAACGGAGCGCTGATTGTTCTTGGCCAGCCTTTTATAAGCGGTTTGGTAAAATGGTTCAAAACATTAAAGTCCCAGATGATCGCTGGAATGGTCATTTTTATTGGATCCTTTGCGGTAGCGGCAAACGCCCAGCAATTTTCTGCCTTTATTGCTGCAATGGTGATTCTGACGATTGGCGAAATGCTCATTTGGCCGGCGGTGCCTACGATTGCCAATCAGCTTGCGCCTAAAGGGCGAGAAGGCTTTTACCAGGGTATCGTTAACAGCACAGCAACAGGCGGCCGCATGATTGGACCTTTATTGGGCGGTATTTTGGTTGACCTTTATGGAATTTCCATGCTATTTGCTGTTTTGATGGTATTATATGTTTTTGCTATCATAACAACCATGGTATATGACCGGAAATTGAAGGAGACCAAAGAATTGGCACATGCTTCATAAGAAAAGCCTGCAGTTTGCCGCTGCAGGTTTTTCTGTTTATAAAATTTCTCAGCGAAATAGCCAGATATCAATGAAAAATTGAATATATCAACGAAATTAAGCCAGATATCAACGGAAAAATCAATATATCAACGAAATTTTAGGTAGATCAACGAGTCCATCAGTTTTATCGGCCAAGTCTATATCTGAAGCCTTAACCGGCGCCTTCCAAAAATTCTTCCTTTTGCTTGTCCGCAAATACAACCTCATTGAAAAAGCTTTTTAATATAAGCCATCTGGCTGGATAGGAGTCAATAAAGTCTTCCAGCACCTCTTCCGAATAAAGAAGCAAAACATCCAGGTCCGCTCTATGTTGTTTTAAGTCATATAGAAGGGCGTGCGGAATCGTGTAATAATCGTTCAGCTGCCATTGATTGAGTTTTACGGTGAAAATATTCTGTTCTTCAATGTAATCTTCCAGCGCCTGTTTTTGTAACTGAGAACTTTCCTCTTTTGTTAATTTTCCGGACTGCCAATGTGGATTGATAAAATAAATGCCTTTCATGCAAAACACCTCCCCAAGCTTCCGATTAATAATGGTATGGGCAATAAAAGCGGGAAGAATACCTTTATTGCCAAATTTGTTGTCAGAAAAATATGATAAAATAATTAATAAAATGGAGCTTGCCTTAAAAGAGGAGATTAAGATGAAAAACGCATTATTTGAATTGCCAATTGAAATTGTCGAAACCATCGTTGAAAACGCTTTTGGCTGGCTGGTGGTAGTTGATAGAGAAGGGAAAATTATTTATATCAATAAAAATTACTGCGATTTTCTGGAGGCCGAGAGGGAGCAGGTGCTGGGGGTGCATGTTGCCCAGGTTATTGAAAATTCACGGATGCACATTGTTGCCGCGACAGGAAAGGAAGAAATTGCTGACCTTCAATACATTAAAGGCAATTATATGATTGCAAATCGCATTCCTATCGTTGCGGGAGGGGAAGTGTTAGGAGCATTTGGGACTGTATTTTTCAGGGATACAAAGGAATGGATGCAAATGAACAGCCATGTGAAGAGCATGCTGACAAAAATCCAGAGCTACATCCAGGACATTGACCGAAGTGTTAAATATAGTCTCGACGATATTTTGGGCAGCTCCAAACAAATCCAGAGCCTAAAGGAAAAAGTAAAAATGGTAGCCGCAAGCGATATTTCCGTTTTGATCAGAGGGGAAAGCGGGACAGGAAAAGAGCTGTTTGCCCATAGCATTCACCAGCTCAGCAACAGAAGCCATCAGCCGTTCGTAAAAATAAACTGCGGTGCCATCCCGGAGCATCTGCTGGAATCAGAGTTGTTCGGCTATGAGGAAGGAGCTTTTACAGGTGCGAAAAAAGGCGGCAAAAAAGGAAAGTTCCAGCTCGCAGATGGAGGCACATTGTTTCTGGATGAAATTGGCGATATGCCTCTCAATATGCAAGTAAAGCTATTGCGCGCTCTTCAGGAAGGTGAAATCGAAAGCGTTGGTTCGACTGAACCTGTTAATGTGGATGTCAGAATTATTGCTGCAACCAATCGGCCGCTCGAAAAAATGATGGAAGAAAAACGTTTCAGGGAAGATTTATTTTATCGGATCAATGTTGTGCCGTTTATGGTTCCTCCATTGCGAGATAGGCTGGAGGATCTGACTATCCTGATTGATTATTTTATAGAAAAAATCACCAAAAAATCAGGCAAGAGAATCAGTGCAATTGACGAGGGTGTAATCGAAAAATTTCACCAGTACAGCTGGCCGGGAAATATCAGAGAGCTGGAAAATGTTTTAGAGGCATCCGTGCATTTAACCAGCAATGAAACCATCTCAACGGAATCATTGCCAGATTACCTGAAAGATTCGGCTGTTTATCCGGTTGGCAAAAAGAAACTGAAGGATATATTAGAAGAAACAGAGAAGCGTATCCTCACACAAAGCTTAAGCAAATTTAACAATGACCGTCGCGAAGCAGCGAAAGCCCTTGGCATCAGCAAGTCTTCTATGTATGAAAAACTAAAAAAATATGGAATTGAATAAAGAAAAGGTGAAGAATGAAGAACCAGGAAAAGGTAGTCCGGAAACCCGGAATGCGTTCCGAATTTCTGGACTGTTTTTATTGTAGTAATTTTCTTTTTAATTAATCAAGGTTTAGACATAATTATCTGAAAACTTGTCTGGTATATTTGGTGGCCTTGCTATTTGCTTATTCCGGAATTCCGGAATAAAGATTCATAAATAGTTCATCATCCCCCTATCTATAAAGTAGTTCTATTTGGCATGTTTCTTGCAATGTCAATTAGTAAATAAGCCACTATCGGATTGCTGTTTTAAAACGAAGGTTCAGCTTATTTTTTGCAAACGGTTACAAGAAGGAGGTTGCCAATTAGTTTTTTCTATTTAAGAATAATAAAGGGGGAAATGCAATGCTAAGTATGATCGGTTTAATAGGAGGGCTCGCCCTGCTGATTTTCCTAACGATGCGGGGGATGAACCTATTGGTTGTAGGACCATTGTCTGCACTGTTTGTAGCTGTCTTTAGCGGAATGCCGCTGTTTCCGCAGCTTGCTGGGGAAGGAGAGGCCAATCTGGTCGGGAATTATATGTCCGGTTTTTCAGGTTTCGTTACTTCATGGTACTTAATGTTCCTATTGGGAGCGATATTTGGGAAAGTAATGGAGGATAGCGGAGCGGCTGACAGTGTGTCTAAAATGGTGGTTGATAAGCTGGGCATGAAATACGCGGTACTTGCCATTGTTGCTTCCTGTGCGATCTTAACATACGGAGGCGTCAGCTTGTTTGTAGTGGCTTTTTCCGTATATCCAATGGCCTTAAGTTTATTTAAGCAGGCTAATCTTCCAAGAAGGTTTATCCCTGCAGCACTTGCCTTTGGTTCCGTAACTTTCACCATGACATCTGCCGGGTCACCGGAAATCCAAAACTGGATTCCAATCGAATACCTTGGAACCACTCCATATGCTGGATGGGAAGTCAGTTTAATCGCAGCTGTGTTTATGATGATATTCGGATACTGGTGGCTGAAGCGCATGATCACGAAGGCTGTGAACAAAGGAGAAACCTTCGAATCGCGCAAACAGGATCCAGTTACTGAAAATAAAGAGCTGCCGCACCCCTTCATGGGCGTTGTGCCGTTAATCGTTGTATTAATTATCTCGTTTGTGTTCCATGATTCGCTTAAACAGTCTGCACTTATTCTTGCATTATTGGGCGGTGTCATTGCTACATATTTGTTAAACCGCAAGTACTTTACGAACTTTTGGAATGCTGTGTCTGATGGAACACTTGGCGCGCTAATCGCTATCGGTAATACCGCTGCTGTGGTTGGATTTGGAGGGGTTGCCAAGGCAGTGCCTGCATTTGCAACAGCAGTAGATATGATGACAAACATTCCTGGAAGTCCGCTGATTGGCGGTGCAATTGCTGTTAGTGTAATTGCCGGTATGACCGGTTCGGCTTCAGGGGGCCAGGCAATCGCATTGCCAATATTGGCGCCGCATTATATGGATATGGGTGTCAATGCGGAAGCCCTCCACAGGACAGTAGCCATTTCATCTGGTGCCCTTGACTCGCTGCCGCATAATGGCTATGTCGTTACCACTGTCAGGGCGATTTGCGGGGAAACCCACCAGGCTGCATATGGAGCTGTAGCAGCTGTTACGGTTATCGTTCCGCTAATCGGACTTGCGCTGGCTATTGTCTTGTTCTCTCTTGGACTAGGAATCTAACTACGGCAGGGGCTCATCCAAGCGGGCCCCAGCTTTGTTTTTGAAAGGAGAATACTTATGGTGAAAAATAAAGTAGTATTTATAACTGGAGCAGCTCAGGGAATAGGCTACGAAATTGGAAAAAGGTTTGCGGAAAACGGGTCTAAAATTGTTTTGACAGATATTCAGGAAGATGCCGTCGAAAAAGCTGCAGAAACTCTCAACAGTGAAGGGTATGAAGCGATCGGGCTAAAATGCGATGTTACTTCTGAACAGGAAATACAAGAGGCGATCCAGGAAACAGTCAGCCATTTCGGGACGCTGGATGTCCTGATCAATAATGCAGGACTGCAGCATGTTTCGTTTATTGAGGATTTTCCAACTGAAAAATTTGAGTTTCTCATTAAGGTCATGCTGACCGCGCCGTTCGTTGCGATTAAGCATGTTATGCCTGTTATGAAAAAGCAAAAATCAGGAAGAATCATCAATATGGCTTCAATTAACGGATTGGTAGGGTTTGCAGGAAAAGCTGCTTATAATAGCGCGAAGCATGGAGTAATTGGCCTTACGAAGGTCGCTGCACTTGAGGCAGCCGAAGAAGGCATCACTGTTAATGCGATTTGTCCGGGCTATGTAGATACTCCGCTGGTAAGAAACCAGCTGAATGATCTTGCCAAAACGAGAAATGTACCGCTTGAAAAGGCACTTGAAGAGGTTATTTATCCACTAGTGCCGCAAAAGAGACTTTTAACCGTTGAAGAAATTGCAGACTATGCGATTTTCCTTGCTGGCGAATCAGCAAAAGGGATTACGGGCCAGGCGGCAGTTATTGATGGAGGCTATACCGTTCAGTAATAATAGGGGCCTAAAACACCCTTTATGAACTGCAAGTGAATCGAATCTTATCTACATATTAAAGAGGGCTGCTACTGCCCTCTTTTTCTATTGATCCTGGAGTTGAATAAAATAGCGTAAAATTTGGGTATATTGGAAATACCTAAATCCTGCAGGTAATTGGTGGAGATATTTTGTATTTACTATTGGTGGTTCTTGTTTATATTTTTTTCGCATGGAAATTTGTTGATTGGAAAAGATGGAAGGAATATTATCCAACCGTCCAATTTTATATGATCGCAAACTTCCTTTATAATTTTTTGTTTTATAATCATACGCTTTGGGCTTACAGGGCCGTTACCTTCGATTGGCTAAACCACACTCTGATTGAAATCACCTTCACCTTGATTATCATTCCAGTCGTCGTTATGATCTATCTTCGTTACTTCCCTGAAAAGAACCTAAAGAAAAAATTCCTATATATAGGTGTTTGGATCAGTTATTTTTCAGTGCTGGAGTATTTGTTTTCTAAGAAGGGATTGTTCGTATATGATAACAGCTGGGGATTCTGGTGGTCTGTACTCTTCAATACAATAATGTTCATTATGCTGCGAATGCATTATAAAAAGCCCGGCATCGCTTTGGCGGTTTCTGTTCCTATTATCGCAATTCTTCTATGGTTCTTCCATCCGCATCTTGCTGATTTGAAGTAGATTTAGGGCGAAACACTGGGTAATTGGGGTGCTGTTTATTTCTGTTTTCACAAATTTTGTTGCTTTTTCAATAAGTAGAAAGAAAAGGTTGATTTCCGCTCCAGGATGCTCGCTTTCCGCGGGGCGGGCGGTGAGCCTCCTCGGCGCCAGCGCCTGCGGGGTCTCACCTGTCCCACTCCTCCCGCTGGAGTCTCGCACCTTACGCTCCAATCAACCAACCTTATTTACAATGTTTCTATTCACAAATCTATTCAAAAACAACAATCTTTTAGAAAATAAATTACATGTGGAATTGTGCACACATTCGGTGTTCTCTGCATATTTTAGATATTAAATTTCCTGTCAGGATAAGCCTACTTGCAACCTGGCGGGAAATTTATTACAATAGCTATATTCTCATATATATAAATGCTTAGATAAGGAATAGTAATGGTGCTTCAGCCCGATTGTAGAGAGTTGACGGACGGTGCAAGTCAGCCGGGCACATCATGAACTCGCCTTTGAGCAGCAAGTGTGAAGTAGCAGTAATGCTTGCCGTATTCCGCGTTAAGGATGAATGAAGCGAGTGACATGGTCACTAATGTGGGTGGTACCGCGGGAGATTTATACATAATCCTCTCGTCCCTTTTATGGGATGAGAGGTTTTTTTATTTTATTTTCACTAATAGGAGGAAACAAAGATGAGTTTCAATCACCAGGAGATTGAAAAAAAGTGGCAAAGCTACTGGGACGAAAATAAGACATTTAAAACAACTGAAGATAAAGGCAAGCGCAAATTTTATGCGCTTGATATGTTCCCTTATCCATCTGGTGCAGGCCTTCATGTTGGCCATCCGGAAGGCTATACAGCAACAGATATCCTTTCCCGCATGAAGCGTATGCAGGGCTATAACGTCCTTCACCCAATGGGCTGGGATGCATTCGGTTTGCCTGCAGAGCAATATGCACTTGATACAGGGAATGATCCGGCAGAATTTACAGAGCAAAATATCAATACATTCCGCCGCCAGATTAAAGCACTAGGCTTTTCATATGATTGGGAACGTGAAGTCAATACAACAGATCCTGAATATTATAAATGGACACAATGGATTTTCTTAAAGCTTTATGAAAAAGGGCTAGCTTACATTGATGAAGTAGCTGTTAACTGGTGCCCTGCATTGGGAACTGTTCTTGCCAATGAAGAGGTTATTGACGGAAAAAGTGAGCGTGGCGGCCATCCGGTAGAGCGCCGTCCAATGAGACAGTGGATGCTGAAAATTACGGCTTATGCGGATCGCCTGCTTGAGGATCTTGATTTGTTGGATTGGCCAGAAAGCCTTAAAGACATGCAGAGAAACTGGATCGGACGTTCAGAAGGTGCAGAGGTTACCTTTAATATAGATGGCCATGACGGTACTTTCACTGTTTTTACAACACGCCCAGACACATTATTCGGTGCAACATATGCTGTCCTGGCTCCAGAGCATGCGCTTGTTGATAAAATTACAACGGATGAGCAGCGTGAAGCGGTTCAGGCGTACATTGACAAAGTAAAGAGCAAGAGCGATCTTGAGCGTACTGATTTGGCTAAAGAAAAAACGGGTGTATTCACTGGCGCCTATGCAGTCAATCCCGTTAACGGCGAAAAAATGCCGATCTGGATTGCAGACTACGTTTTAGTAAGCTATGGAACAGGCGCGATTATGGCTGTTCCGGCTCATGACGAACGCGATTATGAGTTTGCCAAGCAATTCGAACTTCCAATTAAAGAGGTAGTTGCAGGCGGAGACGTTGAGAAAGAAGCCTACACTGGCGATGGCGTGCATGTAAACTCTGATTTCCTTAATGACTTAAACAAAGAAGATGCCATCGAAAAAATCATCGCGTGGCTTGAAGAAAAAGGCATTGGAACGAAAAAGGTTACGTACCGACTTCGTGACTGGCTATTCAGCCGCCAGCGTTACTGGGGAGAGCCAATCCCGATTATTCATTGGGAGGACGGAACAATGACAGCCGTTCCAGATGAGCAGCTGCCATTAGTACTTCCGAAGACAACGGAAATTAAACCATCCGGCACAGGTGAGTCTCCATTAGCCAACATTGATGAGTGGGTTAACGTTGTGGACCCTGAAACAGGTAAAAAAGGCCGCAGAGAAACAAACACAATGCCGCAATGGGCAGGAAGCTGCTGGTACTACTTGCGCTATATCGATCCTAAAAACAGTGAAGCTCTTGCAGATCCTGAAAAATTAAAAGAATGGCTTCCGGTTGATATCTATATCGGGGGAGCAGAACATGCGGTTCTTCACCTTCTATATGCCCGCTTCTGGCATAAGGTCCTTTATGATGTAGGCGTTGTCCATACGAAAGAGCCTTTCCAAAAGCTATTCAACCAGGGGATGATCCTTGGCGAAAATAATGAAAAAATGAGTAAGTCAAAAGGTAATGTAGTCAATCCGGATGAGATTGTTGCGAGCCATGGTGCAGACACACTTCGCCTATACGAAATGTTCATGGGGCCGCTTGAAGCATCGATAGCCTGGTCTACAAATGGTTTGGACGGTTCAAGAAGATTCCTAGACCGCATCTGGCGCTTATTTGTTGAAGAAAACGGCGAATTAAGTCCGAAAATCCAGGACACTGAAGAAGGCACGAATCTGGAAAAGGTATACCACCAAACCGTTAAAAAGGTAACTGAGGACTACGAAGGATTACGCTTCAATACAGCCATTTCACAAATGATGGTATTTATTAATGAAGCATATAAAGCTGCTGTCCTTCCAAAAAGCTATGTTGAAGGCTTTGTAAAAATGCTTTCGCCTATCGCTCCTCATATATCAGAAGAGCTTTGGTCAAAATTCGGCCATAGCGGATCGATTGCCTATGAAGCATGGCCTGCATACGATGAAGCGAAAATGGTTGACGACGAAGTAGAAATCGTGATCCAAATCAACGGCAAAGTAAAAGCCAAACTAATGGTTCCTGCAGATGCCAAGAAAGATCTATTGGAGCAAATCGCAATGGGCGATGACAAGGTAAAAGAGCAAATTGACGGAAAAACAGTCCGCAAAGTTATTGCAGTACCAGGTAAACTTGTAAATATCGTTGCAAATTAAGACTTTTTAGCTGAAACCACCTCTTTTTTAGGAAAAAGGGGTGGTTTTTTGTGTAAATGCTGAAAAAAAGGAATAAAAAGAGGTACTGTTAGTGCATAAAACAGCTTGAAATTAATTTGAAAAAGGCTATATCGTCAACACTGACATTTTTATTGTCATATTTCTTTATATATCATCAAGTCGAGCCCCAATATCATCAACTAGGCGCATTGGGTTACGTGGTACCAGTTTCCGGCATTACCCTCAGAGAAGTGTGTAAAGAGTTAGCCATATCGCATATCAGCGGTCAAGTCTGAAATTTGAGAGCACCCTGAAAATAAAAGCATCAGCCAACTGCCTGTAAATGCCCGATAAGTTCAGCTAATCTTTATGGAGAAAACCACTCCATAAAGAAAGCTGAACTTTATATTTTTTGTGCCATATAGGGTATTATAGAAGTGGCGGCATTTATCAATGCTACATGCCTGATATTTAGAAGCTTTTTAGAAAGGGTGTTAGTAATGGACCGTATTGAAGAAATTACAACAGAAGAATTGCAAAAGAAGCTGGAAGCAGGAGAGAAGCTTGAGCTTGTGGATGTAAGGGAAGATGATGAGGTTGCATCTGGCAAGATTCCAGGAGCGAGGCATATCCGCATGGGGACCATTCCGGAAAACCTTGATAAATTTGATAAAGACACTGAATACATTTTCATTTGCCGCTCCGGCAACCGCAGCGGAAATGTATGCCACTATATGAATGAACAAGGCTATAAGGTCCGCAATATGGTTGGCGGCATGATGAACTGGCAGGGCAAAACTGAATAACACACAAAAGCGAAGCCGACAAGGCTTCGTTTTTTTGGGTTTATAATTTTAAAAATTAAGAAAATTGTCCAAACTGATTAAAAAAGCCAGAAAGGAAGAGTTCTGTGATAAAGGTGAAATTATTCGATCATGAACACGAAAAGGATCTAGAAAAGGATATGAACCACTTTTTAGAGAAAATCGAAGAGAAAAAGCTGCTGGATATAAAATATAATGTGGCAGCAGTACAAGAGGATGATGACGAGCAGATATACTGTTTTTCTGCGATGGTCATATATAGAGCCTGATGCATGGCAAGCATCAGGCTTATATTTTTACTAAACGGTTTTTGAGGAGCCTGCAGCATTGATCCCTGCAAGCCTGCCTGTTACGAGAGCGGATGTAATGTTATATCCGCCTGTATAGCCGTGTATATCAAGGATTTCTCCACAAAAGAAGAGGCCTTCCATCTTTTTCGAAGCCATCGTTTGCGGTTCAATTTCTTTAACAGATACACCGCCGCCGGTCACAAAGGCTTTATCAAGCGGCAAAGTGCCATTGACCGTAAACTGAAAGGATTTGCAGCTTTTTACAAAGCTTCTGATTTTTTCATTGGAGATAGTGGCGCCCTGTGCTGCAGGGTCAATTTCATTTTGGTAAAGAAGAAACAGTAAATACCTTTCGGGCAGAAGCCCTTTAAGCAGATTCTTAATGCTTTTCTTCGGTTCATCCTTAATCATTTTGGAAACTTCCTGGAATAAGGGTTCTTCTTTAGTGTCAGGAACTGTATCCAGATTCATTGTAACTTCTTTTAGATTCCATTTTTTCATTGCTTTCACTACATACTGGCTGCAGCGCAAAACGGCAGGGCCGCTAATGCCGAAATGAGTAAAAATCATATCCATCCGATGGGTGATAAGGGCTTTTCCTTTCGGATTTAGAACGCTTAGCGCCACACTTCTAAGAGATAGTCCCTGCAGCGTTTTTTCCTTAATAAATCTTTCTGCAGAGGTCAATGGAACTTCGGTTGGGAAAAGATCGGTGATCGTATGGCCCGCTTTTTTCGCCCATGCATAGCCATCTCCGGTTGAACCTGTATGCGGGACTGATTTACCTCCGACCGCAATGACCACAGCATCTGCATCATAAACATCACCTGTCTTTAATTCTACCGATTTCACTCTGCCATTTTCATAATGGACATCATGGATGGGGCTATTGGTTTTAATATCTACCTTTAACTCTTTAAGTTTTGTGATCAGGGCATCCACAACAGATTGGGCTTTATCCGTTACCGGAAACATCCGTCCGTGATCTTCTTCTTTCAGTTTAATGCCCAGGTTTTCAAAGAATCTAATAATATCCTCATTGCTGAAAAGGGAGAAGGCGCTATACAAAAAACGCCCATTCCCAGGTATGTGTTTAATGATCTCGTCTACTGGCAGCCTATTTGTGACATTGCATCGGCCACCGCCGGAAATCGCGAGCTTCCTGCCAAGCTTGTCCCCTTTGTCGATCAAAAGCACTTTTGCCTTCTGTTCGGCTGCTCCGATGGCAGCCATTAATCCTGACGGTCCTCCGCCAATTACAATTACATCATATTTCATATTTCCACCAACTTATCTTGATTCACTTTTTAAGCAATAGTTCTATTATAATGCAATTATCCGTTTTCTAAAAATAATGCCGTTATATACAGGTTTTGTAAGTGGCATTTCTTCGTCAAGAAGAGTACACTACAAATAGTGTGTCTAAAAAGATAGAAAATTGACGAATTCTTATATTATTTATGGTAAAATCATTGTCGCTATTAGCTTCGGCCTTATCATACGATTCTCACAGATTGCAGGCTGCAGTTTTTTAAGGAAGGGATTATATGTCATCTAAGCTTTTAAAGGGAACCTTCATTTTAACGCTCGGGACGATTATCTCAAAGGTTCTTGGTTTGTTTTATGTTATTCCTTTTTACCATATTGTCGGGAAGGAAGGAACCGCGCTTTATTCCTTTTCGTATACACCTTATACGATCTTTATTAGTATTGCGACAGCGGGTGTGCCGCTGGCCGTTTCGAAGTTTATATCCAAATATAACGCTATAGAGGAATATGCAGTCGGCAGAAAGCTTTTTAAATCAGGCTTGGTAATCATGCTGGCCAGTGGAATACTTTCGTTTCTCATCTTATTTTTGATGGCTCCGGTTGTGGCTGAAATGACACTTGCAGGAAAAGATGTTGAAGTCAGCATTGGGGATGTGACCACCGTTATCCGGGCGGTTTCATTTGCATTAATTATTATTCCTTTTATGAGCTTAATTAGAGGATTCTTTCAGGGCCATCAGTCAATGGGGCCCACAGCAGTTTCACAGGTTGTGGAACAAATTGTCCGAATCCTGTTTGTCCTGGTCGGTGCGTATATTGTCTTAAACGTAATGAAAGGCTCGCTTACTGCCGCAATTAGTGTTGCCACCTTTGCGGCGTTTATTGGCGGGCTGGGCAGTCTCGGGGTTCTGTTTTGGTATTGGTATAAGCGCAAGCCTCATTTGGACAAATTGCTTGAGGATGATAAAGGAACGGTCGATATATCCCTAAAAGATATTTATAAAGAAATCATTCTTTATGCAGCTCCCTTTGTGTTTGTAGGTCTTGCAAATCCGCTTTTTCAGTTTATTGACCAGGTTACCTTTATGAGAGCAATGGCATCAATCGGTGAGAAAGCAAATGCGGTAGCAGCATTCTCTGTCCTAAACTTTGAAACACATAAGCTAGTCATTATTCCGGTATCATTGGCAACAGCCTTTTCACTGACGCTTGTTCCGAGTGTAACAAAGGCGTTTATGGAAGAAGACCGGTCAGATTTAAACCGCCAGCTCAATCAGACGTTCCAGGTCCTTCTGTTTCTGACTCTTCCTGCCGTAGTCGGCCTGTCCCTGCTGGCAGAACCGGTCTTTACTTTATTTTACGAGCATAAAGAGCTGGGAACTGAAGTATTACGAACTTATGCACCAGTAGCAATCCTATTTGCCTATTTCTCGGTTACGGCAGCCATTTTGCAGGGAATCAATGAGCAGCGCTTTACGATTCTCAGCTTGCTCACAGGCCTGCTGGTAAAGCTGTCTTTGAATATTCCGCTTATTAAGCTGTTTGAAACACAAGGAGCGGTTTTCGCAACAGCTCTTGGCTATACAGTGGCAATATTAATTAATCTATATGTAATTAAAACGTATGCCAAATATCCGTTTAAGCTTGTCTTAAGAAGAGGCATGCTGATTGTATTATTTACATTTTGTATGTTCATCGCAACAAGCATTGTCTATAAAACGTTAACCATTTTCTTATCGCCGGCAACTGATTTACAAGCGATCATCATTGTCGCCACCTGTGCGGCAGCTGGTGCGGGCATCTATTTCTACTTGAGCTTCAGAACAAAGTTAATCTTTATCCTGTTCGGGTCAAGAGTGGATAGAATGATGAAGAAGCTTAGGCTGAGGGCATAATAAAAAGGTCTCCGCAAGATGGAGACCTTTTCGCTTAATTTAATACTGGCCATAGCCGCCGTCGCCGATGCCGAGACGCCTTTCGATCCGGTCAAGCCTGCGATTGAGCCGGTCAACCTGCTGGTCGAGCCTTTGCACCTGGCGTTCGAGTCGGTCGAGTCGTCTATCTGTATTGCCTCCTCCCGGGTATCCAGGATAACCTGGCGAAATACCGGGAAGTGGAATATATATGCCTTGCCCTTGCTGGCGAGGGTACATACTAATCAGCTCCTCTTTTATATTTTTTATTCGAACATATGATATTAGTCTATGTATTGCGTGCGGATGTGACATGGACAGTAGCCCATGTAAATTTTTTGAATTGGAGGGTCAAACAACGATGAGAATTGATAAAATGCTGGCCAATCTGGGCTATGGCAGCCGAAAAGATGTTAAAAAGCTTTTAAAGGATGGAGCCGTAACGGTTAACGATGAAAAAGTGAAAGACCCGAAGCACCATGTAAATCCTGAAGAGGATGCTGTAGTGATTAATGGAGAGAGGGTTGAGTATAAGGAATTCATTTATTTAATGATGAACAAACCTCCTGGCGTGATCTCAGCAACTGAGGATACCCAGTTTGAAACCGTTGTGGACCTGCTGGAAATGGATGACCTTGTTTTTTCCCCGTTTCCCGTCGGCCGTCTGGATAAGGATACTGAGGGTCTTTTGCTGCTGACGAATGACGGCCAGCTTGCACATCGGCTGCTTTCTCCCAAGAAGCATGTTCCTAAAACCTACTTTGCAGTCATTGACAGTGAGGTCACAGATAAAGATATTGCCGCATTTAAAGAAGGTGTCATCTTGGATGATGGCTATGAAACCAAGCCTGGAGAACTTAAGATTTTAAAATCAGGTATAACCTCTGATATTGAATTAACCATTACAGAAGGAAAGTTTCATCAGGTGAAAAGAATGTTTGAGGCTGTCGGTAAAAGAGTCATTTATTTAAAAAGGCTTACAATGGGGCCTCTCCGGCTTGATGAGACATTGGAATTGGGAGAATATCGGGAATTGACAGAAGAAGAGCTTGAAATGCTGCTAGATTATGAAGTGAAATGAAGACAAAAAAATCGCCCTTAACGAGGGCGATTTTTTCAATCTATTATGTTGGTTAACGTTTGTGTTAAGAAGAAATCTTTACTTTCTTTTGGGTAATGGTCCATTTGCCTCTGCTTGGGCTTTTAACCAAGTCATTGTAAGCAAGGACATTTAAATCTCTTTGTATGGTGCGAGGAGTAATACCAAATTCCTCTACAAGCTCCTGAGTTGTTACAGTTCCGCGCTTACTAATAAACATGTAGACGGATTTTACACGGTTTAACATCCGGTTAGTTGAAGGTTTCAAAAAACCACTCCCTATCCTTTTTTCAAACCCCATGGCAATTCCCTGCAACCGACAGCTACATTGAAGAAAAAGTTCCTTCAAAAGTATGTAGTTTTCTTTTCCCCAGACAACCCCTTTGTATTCTGGATATTTTTAGTCTAGATGTCATACCTCTGACTATATTGTAACTCTATTATCTGATAATTTCTACTTTAAGGAAACAAATTTACAAAATATTTATAATGCTTCCTGTTTATAGTCTGTACATCTCCCTCCTTTTTAATGTATTTTCATTTCCCTTTAAATAGCGAGTTAAACATTCACTGGGAAATTGCCTCTTAGTATACCTTATGGTGCAGGAGGCTAGTATTATGTGCAGAAAATTCAAAAAAAGGCAAAAAATATTGTGAGAATATATGAAAAATAGTAAACCTTTTCCAATCTCATCCGTAAGAATAGACAGGAGGAGAGAGAAAATGAATTTATTGAATGTAGATATTGCCTCTGCAGGCTATGAAAATGAAAATTCGATTATACATAATATTCATTTTGAACTTAAGAAAGGAGAATTGATTGGCCTTATTGGACCAAATGGTGCAGGAAAAAGCACCACGATTAAAACGATCCTGGGACTGCTGGAGCACAAAAAGGGGTTAGTAGATTTTAAGGAAGGGGCCAATTATTCTTATATTCCGGAACGACCTATTTTTTACGATGAACTGACACTCTGGGAGCATCTTGACTTTGCGGCTGCTGTAGAAGGGCTTCCTGAAAAAGAATTCAAAAACAGGGCAGCAGGTCTTTTGGAACAATATAAGCTGTCTGAGCATGCCCATAAGTTCCCCGGAACTTACTCAAAAGGAATGCAGCAAAAGGCTATGCTGATTCTTGCTATGATTGCAAATCCGGACGTTTATATAATTGATGAACCGTTTATTGGCCTCGATCCGAATGCTATGAAACTGTTTCTTGAATCAATTGTAAAAGAGAGGAGAAGAGGAGCAGGAATCCTTATGTCTACCCATGTTCTTGATACGGCAGAAAAAGTCTGCAGCCGCTTTTTGATTCTGCATGAAGGCCAGCTCAAAGCATCGGGTACTTTAAGTGAAATTAGGCAGCAATGCAGTCTTCCGTCAGGATCACTCTATGATTGTTTCCATCAAATTGCGGAGGGAGCCGGCAATGAGGAGCGTTGATATCTTTTTTAGTAGATTAATCAGCAGCTGGAAATATCAGTACGGCGTATTCCGATCGATCGCAGATTGGACGATCTGGCTGTACATCCTTCTTCCAGGAACAGCCATTTTAGTGATGATGTACCGTTCCTGGTGGACTGAAACGCCTGATTGGATTGCAAACTTGCCCTTATTCCTGCTTTTCTTTTTGCTTTATTTATTCTCATGGCTGGGAAATGTCCGTCTTTTTGTTCAGGAAGCAGATAAAGCGTTTCTTTTTAAAAATAGGAGTCTCTATTTAGGCATGAGAAAATGGGGGCTTGGTTATTCGTTTCTTCTTCAGGCAATCAGCACAGCAGCATTGATTCTATTGCTATTACCGTTTCTAATAAACAGATATTTTTTGGAATGGAGCCAGATTACTGCCCTGCTCGTTTTTTTCCTTATACTGAAGTGGACGATTATGACCGTTTCCTACCAGATGAAGAGGATTGAAAATAAATTTAAAAAATATGTTCTGGGCTTTTTGCTTTTTGTTTTGTTTAGCTGGTTCAGCCAGCTCGTTTATTTCCTTTGGGATCTTGGGGAAGTTTTGCCGGTTTATATCACGTCAGCGGTTCTCCTGGCAGGTACGCTTGCGCGAATATTCCAGCTGTTAAATCGGGTTTCGGCCATAGACTTTGAAGTTAAGCTGGATCAGAAGGTAAAAACAAAGTATATTCAATGGATTTTTATGATGGCTCCTGAAATTGAAAAGCCTGCTTTTTCAATTCGCAGCAAACCGCTGTTTTTTCGAAAATCCAAACGGCTCTTTAAAAAGAGGACACCGGTTACAGGACTAATTGAATTATTTTTAAAGATATTTATCCGGAACCCGTCGTATATCATCAGTTATTTTCAGATCATATCGATAAGCGCTGCCGGTATCATGATCATTCCACCTTTATGGATAAAAGCAATTGTTTTAGGCATATTCCTTTTTTTAGCCTACTCCTGGCTGTCGATTACCTGGGATAAGGCCATTATGTCCCATCCTTTTACAAAAAAATATCGTGAAAAGGAATTCTATTATTCTGCAAGGAAAAAAACTGTGTGGGGATTGTTTTTATTGGCGATTATGCTATTAGGGCTGGTGCTGGCATGCTGGTTAATCGTTTTATCCAAGTTTGGGATTCTTGGAGGGTTTGGTTCTTGAATATATTTTTGAGGAAAATGCCGGGGGGATTCCTTTATAATAATAAGGTCAGATGAGGAGGGATGGACCATTCTTTTTAGAAGGTTTCTGAAAAGGCTTTATACGCTGAATAATTGGCTGATTTTTATTTCAAGCGGATTTTTAATTATTTTTAGTACGATTATTATGACTCTCATAGAACCGGAGACTTTTTCGAATTACTTCGATTCCTTTTGGTGGGTAATGACGACTGTAACGACTGTAGGATATGGTGATTTCTTTCCTGTATCCGTTGCCGGAAGAGTATACGCTGTATTTTTGTACTTGATTGGGATTGGCCTTATCGGGATTGTGATTGGAAAATTAGTCGAAGGCTTTGCTCAATTTCGTATTAAGCAAGAGGAGGGCAAAATGAGTTATAATGGGAAAAATCATATTGTAGTGGTTGGCTGGTCTAAAAAAGCGGAGCATGCCCTTGAGGAAATCAGGCTGGCAGATCCCAGCAAAGAAATCGTACTGATTGCTATGATGGAAAAGACGCCGGTCAAGCATGATAATGTCCACTTTGTTCAAGGGGATGCTGCAGATGAAGCAGTACTGGAAAGGGCCAATATTAAAGAAGCGAAAAGTGTTATTATATTTGCGGATGACTCCATTGAAGATAACCAGCTGACAGATGGGAAATCTTTGTTGATTGCCACTGGAATCGAACGTCTCGCAGGCGACCTTCACATAACAGTGGAGTTAAAGGTTGAGAAGCATATGGAGCTATTTAAGCATGTGTCTGTTGATGAGTTTATCATTTCGGATGAAATGATCTCAAGAATGGCTGCACAAGCTGTCCTTTCCAATGGAGCGACTACCATATATTCGCAGCTGATGAGCCGTAAAGTGGGCGAAGATTTGTATCAGCTTCCTGCATCCCCAAAGTGGGCAACCTACAGGGATGCTTTTCATGGCTTGCTAGAAAAGGGAGCAACCTTAATCAGTTCGGGGCAGGATATGAATATTAACCGCCGGCTTGATGAGAAGATACCGCCAGGATCTATTTTATATATTATTTGTGATCATGATACATACTCAAATTTGATAGCCGACAAATAATAAGGAGGAAAATTGTATGAACGTGCTGGATTGGAAAAAAGAAGTGGAAAAAAGGAAAGACGCCCTAATTGAAGATGCGCAAAATTTGCTCCGAATTAAAAGTCTCCTTGACGAAGAAAATGCCACAGATAATGCTCCGCTTGGAGAAGGAGTTAAGGAGGCTTTGGATTTTATGCTGGAGCTGGGTGAAAAGGATAGATTCACAGCGAAAAATGTCGGCAATTTGGCAGGCCATTTGGAATTCGGTGAAGGCGAAGAGATCGTTGGAGTGTTATGCCATGTTGATGTTGTTCCTGAAGGAGATGGTTGGACAAGCGATCCATTTGGCGCAGAAATCCGAGATGGTAAGATATTCGCCAGAGGGGCAATTGACGACAAAGGACCGACAATGGCTGCTTACTATGCCATGAAAATAGTTAAAGAAATGGAGCTGCCTTTAAGCAAACGTGTCCGCATGATTATCGGTACAGATGAAGAAAGCGATTGGCGCTGTGTGGAACACTATTTTAAACATGAGGAAATGCCATCTATGGGATTTGCTCCAGATGCAGACTTCCCGATTATTTACGCGGAAAAGGGAATATCTGATTTTGACCTTGTGCAAATCGGCAAATATGAAGGAACGGAAAGAGAGGTATTGGCGGAAGTAACCTCTTTCCAGTCAGGGAGAAGGTATAATATGGTTCCGGATTTTGCGAGAGCCAGCCTTGTCGTCCATCTCGAACCGACAGAGGTCGTACAAAGGTATATCGACTTTCTAAAAAAGACTGAACTCAAAGGAAAGTATTACATAGATAACGGAGAACTGATTCTTGAACTTCAGGGAGTATCCGCTCATGGAATGGAGCCTGACAATGGGAAGAATGCCGGTATTCTGATGGCATCCTTCCTGGCTTCCCTTCAGATCGATGAGAAGGCGTGCCAATACTTCCAGTTTATATCCCATTATTTATGCGATGATTCAAGAGGAAGGAAGCTGGGGATTGCCTGCTCGGATGATATAACAGGCGACTTAACCGTCAATGTCGGCAAACTTTCTTATACCCAGGAGAATGGCGGCCGTCTCGGTTTTAATGTACGTTATCCTGTTACAAATGATATGGCAGAAACAAAAGACAAATTGCAGAACTTGATCGAAAAAGAGCACTTCAGATTAGAAAATTTTACGGATTCCAAGCCGCATCATGTGGAAGAGGATGATTTCCTGATTCAAACGCTGAAAAAAGTGTATGAACAGCAGACAGGTGATAAGGCAGAGCTTCTTTCCATCGGAGGTGGCACTTATGCACGTTCCTTGAAGTCAGGTGTTGCCTTCGGTCCGCTATTCCCAGGCCGGGAAGACATCGCTCATCAAAAAGATGAATATATGTTTATTGAAGACATGCTTAAAGCTACAGCTATTTATGCACAGGCCATTTATGAGCTTGCGAAATAGAGCTGAAACCTGATATGATGGCTGAAAGATTTTACACTAGAAAATAACTGATACGAGAAACCAGATGCAGGGAGTGGCAGTGTGAATGGAATATGTCATTTTGAATGGGGAATTTATCGAGCGTTCCGAGGCGAAAGTCGATATTGAAGACCGCGGCTATCAATTTGGTGATGGGGTTTATGAGGTTATCCGAATTTACAACGGAAAGATGTTCACAGCAGCTGAACACCTTGGCCGGCTGCTTGATAGCGGAAAGAAAATAGAATTGAACATACCTTATACCGTTGAACAGCTAAAACATCAGCTAGAAGAGATGATCATGAAAAATAAGCTGGAACAGGGAATTGTTTATATGCAATTTACAAGAGGTGCATCGCCAAGAAACCATGCTTATCCTGGTGCAGATGTGCTGCCTGCATTCACAGCTTATACACGTGAAACTGCAAGGCCGGTTGACAGCATGAAAAATGGCGTAAAGGCTCTCTTAATAGAAGATATCCGCTGGCTGCGCTGCGATATTAAAAGCCTGAATTTGCTTGGAAACATAATAGCAAAGCAAAAAGCGGCACAGTCCGGCTGCTACGAAGCTATTCAGCACCGTGGAGACACAGTAACAGAAGGAAGCTCATCCAATATCGCCATTGTAAAAGATGGCAAGGTGTACACCCACCCTGCCACTAACCTGATTCTTAATGGCATTACCCGCCGCAAAATTAATGAGATCTGCCATGAAAATGGAATTGCCGTTGAAGAATCAGCTTTTACGCTTGAGAGCTTAAAACACGCAGATGAAGTATTTATGTCCAGTACGTCTGCGGAAATTACACCTATCACAGAAATTGAAGGAAAGCCGGTTGGCAGCGGAACTCCTGGACCAGTTACATGGAATTTGCAGGATCTT
Organism: Bacillus sp. ISL-47; assembly: GCF_018613175.1. Lineage (NCBI taxonomy): Bacteria > Bacillati > Bacillota > Bacilli > Caryophanales > Bacillaceae > Bacillus > Bacillus sp. ISL-47. The sequence goes on from NZ_JAGGQS010000061.1 coordinate 28,152, forward strand.
TTTGAAAAAGAAATTGAAAAGCAGTGCGGGGATTTAACGATAAAATTAAGATAATGCAGAGCAGCCGGACAGCCCGGCTGTTTTTTAATTTCAGATTATGCTGGCTTTAACCTACACCTAAGCACTTAGTTTCCAGAAATTACACTAAAAAATGAGGCATAATCAGCCTAACAAAAGACCCCGAATTCACTCCCGGGGTCTTGAAAATTGGTCGTTCTCTAAGAGGTAGTTGTTTTTAAATAGATTTGTGAATAAGAACATTGATAAATAAGTTGGTTGATTGGAGCGTAAGGTGCGAGACTTTGCGGGAGGCTCACCGCCCGCCCAACGGAAAGGGAGCATCCTGGAGCGGAAATCAACCTCTCCTCACTACTTGTTTAAATGCAACAAAGTTTAAGGAAACAGCCAAAAAATTTTATTCAAATTGAAAAAGATCGCTTGATAGATATCTTTCGCCTGTATCGCAAACGATAAATACCACGACATCTTCCGGCTTCAGCCTTTTTGCCACCTGGATGGCGGCATAGCAGGCTGCTCCTGATGAAGGGCCGACAAGAATCCCTTCCTCCCTTGCCAATCTGCGCGTTGTATCATATGCTTCTTCATCCTTAATTTGATGAATTTCATCATAAACATCCGTATTGAGTATTTCCGGGACAAATCCAGGGCTTGTGCCAACGAGTTTATGTTTACCTGGCTTTCCGCCTGATAATACTGGTGAACCCTTTGGCTCAACAACGTGCACTTCCAAGCCTGGATAATTCTCTTTTAATACCTCGCCTGTCCCTGTAATGGTACCGCCTGTTCCCGCAGTAGCCACGAATGCGGAAAGGTTCTTGCCGATCTGTTTCATACCGTCGATAATTTCCAGGGCGGTGGAATGTCTATGTGCATCCGGATTTGCATTGTTTTCAAATTGCATGGGTACAAAGCTGTCTGGAATTTCGGCAGCAAGTTCATTAGCTTTTTTTATGGAACCCGGCATTTTTTCATCTCCAGGTGTCAGGACCACTTCTGCACCATATGCTTTTAAAATATTAATGCGTTCCGCCGTCATCGTATCCGGCATAACAAGAATAGCTTTATAGCCGCGTGCTGCTGCGTTCATCGCCAGCCCAATGCCTGTGTTACCGCTTGTTGGTTCAATAATGGTTGAGCCTGGTTTAAGCTTGCCTGCTTTCTCTGCTTCAACAATCATATTGAAAGCAGCACGGTCCTTTACGCTTCGGCTAGGATTGTAAAACTCAAGCTTGCCATAAATGCTTGCGCCGTTTTCAGGAGCCAGCCTGTTTAATTTTACAAGCGGAGTATCTCCGATTAAATCTGCAAGATTATTGACTATTTTCATCTCTGACTCTCCCTTTCATATAAAGGTGGTATTTTTTATAACAAGCAAGATAGGGAATGAATATTCGCTATAGTCTCTTGTTATTTTGTGTGGTTCTGTTTAATTCAATCCTCAATAAGGAAATCTATATTTATGTTATATCATATTCATCATACCTAAAACAGACTATTCCAATCAAATCAAAGGGATTTAGGTTAAGTTCTTAACAAATATACTGAATTAGCAGGCAGGCATAAAGAATCTGCCAATTTTATGTGATGTTTGATAAAATAGGTAAAAATATGGAGGTAGAATCAGTTGGAAAATCAGAATGCTCATTTTTTCTTTGCGGTCAAAATACCGGCTGAGACAAAGAATAGGCTGAAAGAATACATTGAGGATTTAAAAGGGAATATCCGTTTTAGCCGCTGGGTTCATCATGAGGATTATCATATTACGTTAGCATTTCTTGGGTCGGCGCCTGAGGACAAGCTCCGGACGGCTGAAAAGCTGGTGGCTGAATCGATTAAAGGAGAACAGCCGTTTCCGCTATACATTAACCGGCTGGGTGTCTTTGGAAAAGAAAGTACGCCAAGAATATTTTGGTGCGACACTCAACGGGAAGAGCGGCTGCATACTCTTAGGGACAAAGTTTTTTTCGCATGCAAGAAAGCAGGATTCGAACTTGAGACAAGACCTTTTAAGCCCCATATTACGATTGCGAGAAAATGGGTCGGCATCGATTCATTTCAGAAAAGCATGCTGGATGAATATAACCCTTTTCGTGATAACCCGCCTGAATTTACCGTTTCAGAGGTCGTCTTATATCAGACATACTTGGATAAAACGCCTAAATACGAAAGTGTTGCCATCTTTCCGCTTTTGCCGGAATAAAATTAGGTACATAACCATTTTAAAATTAATAGATAGAAGTTATTTATGAAAGCAGGGCTAGGAGAAATGGGACAGTTAATTAAATTGCAGGACTATGTTTCACGTTATGAACAGGATATTTTTGTCTATCCATCCCGTTTTGTCAGGCTGAAGAAACAGCAATGGGATAAGTGGCATAAAGCATGGGATTCAAATGAAGCCTTTAGCTTTGAGCCGCAGTCCTCTCTATCAAGGAATGGCGGGTACTGGCCAGAGGAAGAAAAAGAACCGCTTATGGATAAGTTGAAGGGTTTATTAAAACGCGGAAAGAATGAAGCTGAAGATGAGTATAGTCCACAAGAACATCCGGAAGAAAAAAAGATAGCGGATGAACTTGATTTTGAGGCTTCATTTATGGTTCGTCCGGAAACGGCAGAGAATTTAAAACATCAGTTTCTTGACCAGCTTTACCGTTTTCAAATGAAATGGGCTACATCCACTTTAACGGAAAAGTCTTTTCCTGATAAACGATACTATTATGAAGAAAAATTGAAGTATTTTTTGCAGAGATTTCCTGATACTTATCTGTTAATGTACCATCCTATTTTTCTGCTGAAACAGGCACCTGTGGAAACAGAAACTATTTTAATAAGCCCGACCGAAACTTGGTGCATCAGTTTTCTTGAAGCAGAAGATTTAGCAGTATTTTCAGGTTCAAAGGATAGGTTCTGGATCAAAAAGGGAACAGGGGAACAGAGAAAGATTCTTAATCCGTTGCTTGCTTTGACCAGAACGGAAAAGATTGTCCGTAAAGTATTTGAGGTCCATAAAATAGATTTTCCGATTAAAAAGGCAGTCATTAGCCGAAACGGGTATATTGATTATCCTGCTGCCCCTTTTGATGTCCAGCTTATTGAAAAAAGAAATTATGAGCAATGGTTCCAAATAATGAGAAGCCAGCGTTCCCCACTGAAGCATATTCAGCTTAAGGGAGCTCAAGCCCTGCTTCAGTATTGCCAGACAACATCAATCAGAAGGCTGGAGTGGGAGAATTCGGATGATCAATGAAACCTCCACTTCAGCAGAGGACAGATAAGATGAGGCCGACCATTTTCATTATTAACCCACAGGCAAAGAACGGTTATTGCCAGAAGGTCTGGAGGAAGGTTGAGCAGGTGCTGCAGCATGAAAACGTCCCCTATTCCGCCAGCCGCACAGAATATAGAGGGCATGCCAAGGAGATGGCCGAGTACTATGCAGAACAAGCCTGCGGCCAGAGATTATCTATTATTGCGGTCGGAGGAGATGGAACTCTTCATGAAGTTATTAATGGAACTGCCATGTATCCGAATGTGACAGTAGGGTTTATTCCAGGGGGCTCGGGGAATGACTTTTCCCGCGGATTTGGGGTTCCCAAAGATCCAGTAGCAGCACTAATTGCGATTTTAAAGGGGAAAGATGTTGAGACAGTCAGAACCGACATAGGAATGGTCAGACACACAGGAAAAAACGAAACATACTTTATTAATAATATGGGTGCAGGCTTTGATGCCCAAATCTCCGAAAAAGTTAACCGTTCCAAAATGAAAGGAATTTTAAATCGATTATCACTTGGGAAATTTGTTTATGCTCTTTTTCTGATCAAAGAGCTGTTTGTCTATAAATGCTCCACCCTAGAAATCGAGGTAGACGGGAGAAAACAATCTTTTCATTCTGCCTGGTTTGTAACCGTATCCAATCAGCCGTTTTATGGAGGCGGCATGAAGATATCTCCCGATGCTAATCCGTTTGATGGAATTCTAAATCTGACGATTGTCCATAATATATCAAAGTTTAAACTATTGTTTGTTTTTGCTTCTGTTTTTAAAGGAAAGCATGTTGCATTTAAAGAGGTAGCGTTTCTTCAAGGCAAAACGATTAGGATACGTTCTTCACATCCTATCCCTGCCCATGCTGATGGAGAGCCTCTCGGGTGCACACCATTAACAGTATCTGTATGCAGGAATGAACTACCAGTCATTTTAAAAAAGAGGAAGTAAAGGAGATGAGCTCGCAATGATATCAATTGAACGGAACTATTATGCCTATTTAGATGAAATGCACATCATTACGATCTTACTTCCTTTCCAATATCATCAAGGGCGTTCCTCAAGGTTCTCTCTGCTTGCAGGTACAGAGGAAATTCCAATGGAAATAGTGACCAGCATGCCGATTGAGGAGTCCATTAAATATACATGCCGGATTGAGCAGGATTTGGTTATAGGGCAACAATACTGGGTTGTGGACGAATATGGCGAAAAAACCGACCTGCAAATTGGGGCAGTTATTCGAACCGTGCCTTTTGACGAAGAATTTTACTATGAAGGGCCATTGGGGTTTTCTTATAGCAAAGAAAAGACCCTCTTCAGGCTATGGGCCCCTACTGCAACTAAAGTCAAGCTCAAGATAAAAGCAACCGTGGATGATAAAGCTAAAACAGCAGAGATGGCCAGAGGGGAAAAAGGAGTGTGGAGCTGCGAGATTCCGGGTGATCTCGATCGTCATTTATACTCGTTCCTTGTTTGTGTAAATCTTGAATGGAGAGAAGCAATTGATCCCTATGCTGTTTCCGTAGCTGTTAATGGAGAATATGGGGCTGTGGTTAATCTGGAAAGCACTAAAAAAGTTAAGCCTGAGCTCCCTCCTCTCCTGCAGCCGACAGACGCAATCATTTATGAAACGCATATCAGGGATTTTACCATTCATCCGGGGAGCGGAGCCGCAAGGAAAGGCTTGTACCTTGGAGCCGGTGAAGTAAACACTACTGGAAATGATGGTCATCCAACCTGCCTTTCCTATGTAAAACAGCTGGGCATAACCCATATCGAATTCCTGCCTTTCCATGATTATGAAGGTGTGGACGAAAGAGGCCCAAAAAAGGACTATAATTGGGGCTATAATCCTTTGCACTTTAATGCGCCTGAAGGAAGTTATTCCACTGATCCTGGTGATCCTTACTCACGGATCAGGGAGTTAAAGGCGATGATCAACGCTGTTCATTCCGAGGGGATAAGAGTCATCATGGACGTGGTTTATAACCATGTCTATATCAGAGAAGATTCTTCTTTTGAAAAAATTGTGCCTGGTTACTTCTTTCGCCATGACGAATTCGGAATGCCTTCAAATGGTACAGGAGTCGGAAATGACTTTGCTTCAGAACGGCTGATGGCCAGAAAATTTATTCTTGATTCAGTTGAGTATTGGATGAAGGAATATCAGCTGGATGGGTTTAGGTTTGATTTAATGGGTATACTCGATATTGAAACCATGAACAGCGTTCGGAGAAAAGTAAATTCGATCGACCCCACTGCTATTATTATCGGTGAAGGGTGGGATTTGAATACTCCAATCCCGGAGGATCAAAAGGCAAGCATCCGCAATCAGGATAAAATTCCTGGAATTGGCCAATTTAATGACTGGTTCCGGGACTCCATTAAAGGCAGCACTTTTAATTTGTATGATAAAGGGTATGCATTGGGAAATGAGCACTATTATGAAGCGGCAAAGCAGGTTTTGGCCGGCAGTATTGGCCTTGAAAAAAAGGAAAAGGGTATATTCCTGTCTCCTGCCCAATCAGTAAATTATGTGGAATCACACGATAATCACACTCTTTGGGATAAAATTCTGGTGTGCTCCGAGAGTGCAGATGAAACCACTCAGCAGAGAAAGCATCGCCTTACTACAGTCATGGTGCTTCTCTCGCAGGGGATTCCATTTCTGCACAGTGGCCTGGAATTTTTCCGCACCAAAGAAGGGAACGGAAACAGCTACCGTGCACCGGATTCCATAAATAAGCTTGACTGGGAACGGAAGAGCTGTTTTTCTGATAATGTTCAATATATTAAAGGAATCATTGATATAAGAAAAAATATCCCGCTTTTCAGGCTTGCAAGTGCAGATTTAATCCGAAGTTCCATGCGGTTTATTGATATGAAGAAGCCATTGATTGGTTTTGTTTTAAGCAGTGGAGAGGAAAATACTTTGTGGAGCCGGGCTGCTGTAGTTTTCAATCCTACCATGGCTGAAGAGAGGGTAGAACTGCCAGACGGGGATTGGGAACTACTTGCGGATGGGCAAACTGCAGGGTTAATACCTAAGGGGAAAATGGCCCAAAGTTTAACCGTAATGCCGATCAGCACCTATGTATTGGTTTGCAGGCAATAACAAAGCTGGATAAACTTTAATTTTGTAAACATTATCCTTATATAGAAAAAACAGCAGGAATTGGACGAATGTTCTTCATTTTTTCGTTCAATATTCCGGAAACCTAAATAGATACACTTGACGAAAAAAGCTAGTAAGAATAAAATTTATAAAGATGGCTATTGTGAGAAACTTGCATCAATAGCTCTTTTTTTATTTTACGATATCAATCTGCGTCCCTTGGAACAAGGGGCCTCATATAAAATATATTCGCCTGTTTACCCTGCGTGGTATAGGTGCGTTGTATGATTTACCCGATTTTACAGGCTATGTATGGACTTTTTGAAATATAAATTTACCATATGCCCATATGAGTTTTTGCTTATCCGGTAGAAAGCTTTTTCTGGATAGGCCATTCCAGATCGGCCGGGAGAATTAAGTTTTGATTGCCATTAACCAGGGCTTACGTTTTTCAACTAAAGCTATTTTTGAAAAAATAGCTTACTAAATTGCAGGTGAACAATTTTGGAACATTTATTTGGACATGACTGGGAGATTGTTCCCGCCGGAGGTGCGACGGGTGAAGCTTTTTATGCCCAGCATGAAGAGCAAAGGCTATTTTTAAAAAGGAATTCCTCGCCCTTTCTGGCAGTTCTTTCTGCTGAAGGCATCGTCCCGAAGCTCGTCTGGACGAAAAGGATGGAAAATGGGGATGTCATTACTGCTCAGCAATGGTTAAATGGAAGAGAGCTTAAAGCAGGGGACATGAACCAGGAAAGCGTTGCAAAGCTGTTGAAGAAAATTCATTCTTCAAATGCTTTGCTGGGCATGCTTACACGGATGGGAAAGTCCCCGCTGCAGCCTGAAACACTTTTGCATATGATTGAGGAAGAACTTGATTCCGATTTAAAGCAGCTGAGAGCTGTCATTGAGTCAATTGATTTCTTGAAAAAAGAGGTTGCCAATATCCATTGTGAGGAAAAAACAGTTTGCCATTGCGATGTGAATCATAACAACTGGCTGCTTTCGGAAAACAACCAGCTGTACTTGATTGATTGGGATGGAGCCATGATTGCGGATCCAGCCATAGATTTGGGGATGCTGTTGTACTGGTATATCCCAAAAGGGGAATGGCCTAATTGGGTAGAACGTTATGGCATCGAGCTTACTGATGATCTGATGCTTCGAATGAAATGGTATGTCATTGCTCAAACATTGACTTCTATCCAATGGCATAAAAATAAGTTCAGGTACCAGGAAATGGATAAATGGGTTTCGTTTTTGGATGAGCTGCTGTAAAATCAGGAAAACTGATCGATATCATGAACCCATTGTGATAATTCATTCTGATGGGATTCAATATGATTATCCAACTGGGAAGAATTTATCCCATGCTGACTGTACTCATATATTTCTTCTAATACTGTTTTGACATTTTGATTAATATTGCCATTGACCATTAAGGATTTAACCAGCCGTTCCAATTGTTCACATTCTGAAATAGAGCCACAGCAATCTGTCTGGTGATTGCTTAATATATCTTTTAATAAATTTAACTGATCCTGCTGTCCAAGCGGCATTGCAAACACCCTTTCTTCCTGAATCTGAAGATAGATAAGTGAAACTCCCGCTGCTGGTTATCAATTGGGCTTTTGCCGGCAGTTGGCACTTGCGCCCCTTTGATTCACCATTTGATTTTCTTGGGGACGAACTGCGTTAATGCGGGAAAAACAAAAAGGAATTCACCTTTAGGTTGTGGATTCCTTTTTAATTTATTCATGTCGTCATCTGTAATTTATTTGTTCCAGGGGCGAATTGGTTACACTAAAATCATCAATAAATCATTTTAGAAAACAGACAAGGTAAAATAAAGTTGCACCACTACAATTTGCATGATATTGTTTGAACGATATTAATTTTTAGGAGTGTCAATATGCGACAGCGAAATAAACCGTGGGCTAAGGATAAATTAGCCGAGCACCCTCAATATGTGATCTCTGAACCTGAAAAATATAAAGGGAAATGGAATGAAGCATTTGATAAGAACCAGCCGCTTCATATTGAAATTGGAACAGGTAAAGGCCGTTTTATCACTGGAATGGCAAAAGCTAATCCGGATATCAATTACATCGGGATTGAACTGGCTGACAGTGTTATTGTCACGGCTCTTGACCGGATCATTGAAGAAGAACTGCCTAATGTAAAGCTGCTAAATGTAAATGCGAATGATCTGCAAGAGTATTTTGATAAAGGAGAAGTCGACCGTGTATACCTCAACTTCTCAGATCCCTGGCCAAAAAAACGCCATGCAAAGCGCAGGCTGACCTATAGAAGTTTTCTGGAAATATATGAAAACATCCTCATTGATAAAGGAGAAATTCACTTTAAGACTGATAACCAGGGCTTATTTGAATCTTCTCTAATGAGCTTTTCTGAATACGGCATGCTGCTGACTTATGTGAGCCTTGATCTGCATAACAGCGAATATGAAGGCAATATTATGACTGAATATGAGGAGAAGTTTTCTTCAAAAGGAAATCGCATTTACAGATGTGAAGTGCAGTATAGATAAGCTAGAGTCTATCCCTTTGGGTAGGCTTTTTTTAATCCAATGAATAATTTAAATATTTCTACAAATGAAAGTTTAAGTGTTACTATAAAGTTAGATCACTTGTTTGGAGGAGAGAAATATGGAAACATTGGAACTGCAAAACATAAAGCTTACCTGGCTTCGCGGCGGGGTAACGCATCTTGATGGAGGAGCGATGTTTGGGGTTGTTCCTAAGCCGTTATGGTCAAAAAAATATCCTTGCAATGACAAAAATCAAATCGAATTGCGGTCAGATCCGATTTTGATTCAAGCTGATGGCAAAAGTATTTTAGTGGAGTCTGGATTGGGAAATGGCAAGCTGGATGAAAAACAAAAGCGCAACTTTGGGGCTCTTGAAGAGTCTAATGTTATACAGGACCTGGCTGAGCAGGGCCTATCTCCTGATGATATCGATTATATACTAATGACGCATCTTCATTTTGATCATGCATGCGGTCTGACAAAACCAGCAGACGGTGGATTTGTTTCTGTTTTCCCGAATGCCAAAATCATTGCCTCAGCAATTGAGTGGGAAGAGATGAGAAACCCGAATATTCGGTCAAGAAATACATATTGGAAAGAAAATTGGGAGGCAATAGAAAACCAAGTAGAGGTTTTTGAAAGAGAATGGACGCTTGGTCCTATTAAAATGGTGCATACCGGCGGACATAGCGACGGACATTCTATCCTCGTCATAGAAGACGGCAACGACATTATTGTCCATATGGCTGATATCATGCCAACACATGCACACCAAAATGTATTATGGGTACTGGCTTACGATGATTATCCAATGGATTCAATCAGTGCCAAACAAAAATGGATGGAATACGGAATGAAAAATAATGCTTGGTTCACCTTTTACCACGATGCATTTTACCGCGCAGTAAAATGGGATGAAACAGGAAGAAGCTTCTCAGATAAAGTGGAAAGAGAAAGAAAATAAAAATCCCCATTCGGGGATTTTTTAATGCAGCGGAAAAACGTCCAAAATAGCTCCAGTCCCTGCATCGGCAATAAATTCGTACTGCTCGGCTTTTTCACCGGAAAATGTTGAAATGCCGCCTTTATATACTTGGTATTTCAAATGCCCCTTTTCATAGGGCTCAGCCTTCATTTGAATCCACGAGCCGCTTATCGGCCCCTCCTGTTTGAATGCTTCCTTTGCATTTTCCAAAGCTTTCTCCGGAGAAACGGAAGCATTTTGTGATAGCAGTTCCCTTGCAGCGTATCCGCCAGCCAAGCCAACCCCTACGCCTAAAATAAATGATTTCCAGTTCATAAGTGTACCTCCCAAAGCGGATGATAAAAAAAAGCGGATCTTAAAATAGTTTTCAAAAAAATTCGGATAACTTTAACACACTTCTATCTTACCAAAAAAAGGCTAACACTAAAATAAATAACGTATCGCAATAAAGCGAATTTCCATTCTCTGCTAATAGCAGGTTGAACGAACTGGACGTTTACGGTCAATTGATCCCATTGCTAATCCTTTTTGTTCATGAATCTTTTGTAAGAGGGAATAAAATTTTGATTAACGAAGTTTGCGTCTGAAATGGTGGCAAGCCGTATGAAAGTTCTGTAAAATAGAAATATACATAATTCAAAACCAATCTATGCGAGTGTTAAAGGAGCAGAAAAATGAACGAAAAAACATTGCAGCTTTTTAAAACATTGACAGAATTGCCGGGAGCACCCGGGAACGAATATTTAGTGCGCAAATTTATGCGCGAACAAATCAGCCAGTATACGGATGAAGTGGTCCAGGATAAGCTTGGAGGCATCTTTGGCGTAAGAAGAGGAGATGAAAACGGTCCGACTGTTATGGTAGCAGGCCATATGGATGAAGTAGGTTTCATGGTTACCTCCATAACGGATAATGGCATGATCCGATTCCAGACGCTTGGCGGCTGGTGGAGCCAGGTTCTTCTTGCACAAAGAGTCCAGATTATTACGGACAATGGCCCCGTTACAGGTGTAATTGGTTCCATCCCCCCGCACCTTTTGGATGAAGCAAAGCGCAACAAGCCAATGGAAATTAAAAATATGCTGATTGATATTGGTGCTGATGACCGGGAAGACGCAAAAAAAATCGGCATAAAGCCTGGGCAGCAAATTCTTCCTATTTGTCCGTTTACGCCAATGGCAAATGAAAAGAAAATATTGGCCAAGGCATGGGATAACCGCTATGGCTGCGGTTTGGCAGTTGAACTTTTGGAAGAAGTCCAAGCCGAAAAGCTGCCAAATATCCTTTATTCCGGAGCGACTGTACAGGAAGAAGTGGGCTTAAGGGGTGCGCAGACAGCGGCGAATATGATCAATCCTGACATTTTCTTCGCTTTGGATGCGAGCCCAGCCAACGACATGACCGGCGACAAAAATGAATTCGGCCATTTAGGCAAGGGAGCCCTTCTCCGAATTCTGGATCGTTCGATGGTAACTCATCGTGGAATGAGAGAATTTGTTCTTGATACGGCTGAAACACATAACATTCCGTATCAATATTTTGTATCGCAAGGCGGAACAGATGCAGGCAAGGTTCATATCTCAAATGAAGGTGTTCCAAGTGCGGTTATCGGCATTTGCTCCCGTTATATTCATACCCATGCTTCTATGGTCCATGTGGATGATTATGCTGCAGCAAAAGAGCTGCTTGTAAAACTTGTTAAATCATGTGACCGTTCTACAGTGGAAACGATTCGTCAAAATAGTTAATTGTTTGAGAGACAGCAATGCTGTCTCTTTTTCCAATGAGTGAGAAAAATATAAATTTGAACTTTGAGTACTTTCAAGTTCCACAAAGGAATGCTTCGGCAGCTTAAACACAGCACGCCTAACCCCTCGAGGTCACAAACTGATCCTTCCCATAAGGCAAAGAACGCCTTCCTGTGAAGCTCGTCTTGTACTTGTCGAGCTGGTCAAGGCGCTTGCATTTTTCCAGAAAGGAGCAGCTTATGAAAATCATTATTGGTTCAAAGAATCCGGCAAAAATTATGGCGGTGCAAACAGCTTTTAGCGATTATGAAGCTGGAATCATTCCGTATGACGTGCCATCAGGCGTAAGTGACCAGCCATTTTCTGATGAAGAAACCATTAAAGGTGCGATCAATCGAGCATTTGGAGCGCTTAAAATAGCCGGAGGCCAAATTGGCATTGGCCTTGAAGGAGGCGTGCATAAAACAGAGTACGGTCTTTTCTTATGCAACTGGGGTGCATTGGCAGAGGAAGGTAAGCCTCCTATTATCGGGGGAGGAGCGAGGATTCCGCTTCCGGAAGAAATTTCGGCAAGACTGCTTTCTGGCGAAGAGCTAGGACCGGTTATGGATGATTACGCTAAAAAAATAAATGTCCGCAAAAATGAAGGGGCGGTAGGGATCTTTACGAATGGGCAGGTAAATCGGTCAGAAATGTTCTCTCATGTTATGAAGTTGCTGATTGGACAATACGAATATAGAAAAAGGGGGTAGCACTACGGCTAACCCCTATTTTTTATTCGGTTTCAAAGATATAGGATAATACTTTTAATGCCTGGTTAACCGTTTCAACAGTAACATTGGCTTTGCTTGAAAGCTCCTTTAATGGATGGTGAAGCTCCTTAGGCCGGATCAGGATCAGCGGCTTGCCTAAAGTAACAGCTGCGCTGGCATCCATAGCGGTATTCCACTGTTTATATTTTTCTCCGAATAAAGCAATCACAAGATCAGATTTCTGCATGAGAAGCTGCGTTCTTAAATTATTGATGCTTGAAGCTGCTTCATCCCGGAAGATGGCATCAGGCTGTTTCCCAAGGATCTCCTCACCAATCATGTCTGAACGGTCATGGTTCTCCATTGGCCCTGCAAAGTGAATGGGAAGCTGAAGAGATTTTGCTTTCTCTTTTAATTCGCTGCGCCAATTGGAGTGAATTTCGCCCGCTAAATATACGGTTATTTCCATAATTTTTCCTCCTTTATGCATGATTCTTATATTTTAACATTTCTTCTAAGAAGTAACGCACTGAAAAGGCTGTCATTTCCAACAAGAAGGGTTGTCAGACTATTAAGAAGAAATGTATGATAAGTAAGGATGATAGATTTCCTGGCAAGGGGGGATTTTAGTATGAATAAAAGATTCACCGCAGCCTTGCTCTTTATTATTTCAGTACTACTGCTCAGTGCTTGTTCAGCATCATTAGAAGAAGAGCAAACAGCCGCTAAGAATGCTGCAGAGGAAGCATTCAACAAAACATCTGAAAAGACCAATCATAAGAATAAAGATATAGAATATTATTTGCCTTTCGGGGTAGAAGTAAAAGAGGAAAGCCCTAATAACATCATTTTAAAAAATGGATCAAAAACGTATATTCTATTTTACAATCCTCATGAAGGCCCGAACAGCAAAGTTGTCTACGATGCAACGGTAAAGCAGAAAAAGGATTATGATGTGAATGAAACCTATACCAAAGATGGACATAGGGGATTCCTATTAATCAACAGCGATAAAAAAGACGAAAATGAACTGATCGTCGGAATTGGCGGCGTAAAAATATCCACTCAATCCAAAACCAAACATTTATCATCTGACGCCGCTACTATGATGGAGATTGTCAACTCCGTCAAGGTAAAGAACTAAACGAAGGGCATTTGCCCTTCGTTTTTTATTTTGGATATCAGTATTAGAGTAGTTTTAAATAAAAGCTATTTTCGCAAACTCTGTTGTTTTTTAGGTTCTATAATATTTGTTGG
>NZ_JAGGQS010000062.1:0-52757 GCF_018613175.1 Bacillus sp. ISL-47
AATAATCAGGACTTGACTAAACACTTAAAACATATTTGAAATATTTATCCCTTCGGGATTTAGGGTTTATATTTTTGGAGAAATGAGGAAGTATAAGGAGGTTGGCAGTGATATCAATGGTTATGAAGGGATGAAGTTTTGTGAAGAATTTTCGTTTTTTACTAAGTGATCAGTTTCAGGCTAATGAGATAGCGGAGGATTTACAGGTTCAGCTGGAGATTAATCGTTTTAATCATGTGAAGGTCACAGCCGTTGAGCAGAGAAATGAGGTTCTTGTTCAGGTGCCTGAAGCGAATGGTTCGCTGGAAGAAGCGGTGGAGAGTTTTATGAGGAATTATCAGGATGGAGAGGTTTTGGAGTAGAGGGGAGTTGTAAATGTGTACGGAGGTTTGAGTTAAGGCGGAAGGATACCTTCGGCATCTGAGTTCAAAGGCAAATACCATCGGTCTTTTTTTGAGGCAAAAAAGGAGAGAGGCTAAGTTAGTCGCTCTCCTTTTTCTAAGCTGCATCAAATTACTTTAGTATTTTTTCTACTATATAAGTACCCTGATAGTTTTCAAGTGTGTTTAGATATCCTACTACGTCCACTGTATAGGTTCCATGTTCGATATCTGGGATCATTGTTTCTTCATAAGTGGAAAGTGCTTTGCCGGATGAACCGATAAGCGTACCAGCAGAGTCTCTTACTTCCATATCCAAGTCATTTGCAGCAAGTGTCCAGTCAATTCGTACGGTTAGGCTGACTGTTCCTTTGTCCACTGTAATATCTTTATAATCGTGGGAGGCTATGCCTGCGTCAGCTGCGCCCAAGCCGATCGTTCCATCCCAATTATATTCTGTGGTGTATGTGTCGTATGTTTTTCCAGTTTTATTGTCACGGTACTTTCCAATGTTAATGTTGATGTTTTGTGCTGCTTCGACCGCATTATAGGCGTTAACATAGCCGGAGCCAACTTCATGGTATTGATAGTTTTCCATTGGATCGGCGGTTTGCGTTAGAAGGTCAAGGGCCATGTCCGGCGATAGGTTTTCCTGGGCCTCTTTCATAAGAGCAATAACTCCGGAAATATGAGGAGTCGCCATACTTGTTCCGCTGGAACTTGTGTAGTAAGGCAGGTACTCAGGTTCAATATAGGTTGCATCTGTTACTGTTCCGAGTGCGTTCATTACTGCGCCTGTTGAAGAACGGGTCGCTACGATATCAACGCCAGGTGCCGTGATGTCAGGATGAAGGTATTCATCTCCTGGTACGCCCCGGGATGAGAAGTCAGCGAGTGCTTTGTCTTTTGTGCCTGCTGCAACACTGATTACCCAAGGAGCTGCAGAGTAAGGGTTCAGTGTATTGTCGCCGGGTCCTTCGTTTCCTGCAGCAAATACAACTGTCATGCCAGCTTCATGGGCTTTTTTCGATGCGATGTTGATAGGGTGGTTTGGAGAGTATTCTCCTGTTGAGCCCCAACTGTTGCTTATAACATCGATTTCGTATTTTTCCTGGTTGGCAAGGACGTAGTCAAATGCTTCAAGTGACCACAGGATATTGATTCCTTCACCAACACCAAGTCCAACTAGTTTTGCGTCTGGCGCTACTCCCTTATAAAGCCCATCGCTTGCAGTTCCGCTGCCGGCTATCGTTCCAGCCACGTGTGTTCCGTGTCCGGAGGTTGTGTCTGTATTTATGACATTTTCAAGGTATAGGCTGCTTCCTCCGAATAAGCTGTCTCCAACTAAAAATTTCACATTTTGGATGACCTTTTCGCCGAATTGGAGGTCTTGGTGGGCTGCGTCAATGCCGCTATCTATGACGGCTACTGTTACGCCTTTGCCTGTGTAGCCAAGGTCGTTCCAGACGGATTCAACTCCGATTAAGTTTCTGCTGTCTTTCATGAGATATTGAAGGTCTTCATTTAAGTAGATGGATAGGATGTTGTTAGTGGCTGAGCTGAGAAGGCTGTTGATCATGGTGAGGCTGCCTTTGACTGTAACCATTGGCAGGTTAGTGTATGTTTTGGTTTCAAATCCGAGTGTCTGCAAGAGTTGTATGTCTAATATTTGCGGTTGGTCTTTGTAGGTTATGATGGCTTCTACATTTGTGTTGTTGAGCGGGTTTTGCAGCAGTTCTTGCAGTTTTGGATCGAGTTCGATGGATAGCAGATCTGCTTTTGGACTGGACATGGATGATGAGAAGATGAGTCCAAAGATTAATAGGAATAGAGTTGTGGTGCGTAAGGTTTTCATTTAATCCCTCCTGATTGTTTAGAATTTTCTAACGATTTGATTATACCCGAGATGAGGAGTCGGTAAACGGGACTTTTGGAGGGATTTAGCTGGTTTGTTTTGTTGAGGTTTTTTAAGAAGAGGGAGACCTTCGGTCTTTTTTCTGATAGATCTTTGATCTTTTTAGGATGGGTTATAAAAAGTGGGGTGGGTGTTACATTTCTCACTGACAGAGGTTGTTTTTTGTTTTTTAATGGTAGGTGGAAAGGCTCTTTTGTGAAGTTCAATAGAATTTGATGGATATTGTGGTGGTGCATACTCATATATTCTAATGATGGATGGAGGCAAGCTTTGTTTGTTAGGCACGTCATCTTCCGCTTCGCTCCAGATCACGTGCAACTTTTGGTGGTTATTGTTTCCCAGATTGAGGAGGGTTCGCTTTTGCGTCATCTCCTGGTGTGTTTCGAGGGTGTTTTTTCAGGGAGATCACGCAATCGCTCAGGGGAGGGGGGACGTGTCGACAACGGCGTTTCTGCTTTTGGAAATTCTCTCTCTGCGAGCCGCTGGCGCGTCTCTGGATTCAGCAGGCTGAATCCCCGCCGAACAAAGCTTTTTCCGCTTTTTGAGAGCGAGCTCTCAAACGCTGCAAAATCTTTGTTCGGCGGTCGAGAGAATTTCCAATAATAGTATGGGGTTGTGTCGACACGTGGGTTTTAGGGTGCTATAATGGTTACGGTTACATGTTTAAATGTTGTGAAAATTTTTCGGCATTGGAGGGGATGGGCATGGAGCTTTGGAATTTATATCAAAATAACTATTTGATAGTTTTTGTGTTTCTGTGTCTTGGGGTTTTGCTGCCTGTTGTGGCGTTGTTTATAGGGAAGCTTTTGCGGCCTTATAATCCTTATGATGCAAAGTACACCATTTATGAGAGCGGAAATGAGCCATTTCATGATTCTAGGGTGCGGTTCAATGTCCGCTATTATATTTTTGCCCTTTTGTTTGTTATTTTTGATGTGGAAACTGTGTTTTTATATCCATGGGCAGTGGCGTATGAGAAGCTTGGTATTTTTGCACTAATTGAGATGTTGATTTTTGTGTTTATGCTTGTAATTGGGCTTGTATATGCTTGGAAGAAGAAGGTGCTAAAATGGATTTAAAAATGGAAAACATCCCAGAAGCGGAAATGGAAGAGATTAAACGGACTGTGTTTTTTTCTACATTTGAACAAATAAAGGCTTGGGCGCGGAGTAACTCATTATGGCCAATGACCTTCGGGCTTGCTTGTTGTGCCATCGAAATGATGCAGGCGAGTAATGCTCATTATGATTTGGAGCGTTTCGGTACATTCTATCGCAACTCGCCCCGCCAATCGGATGTCATGATTGTTTCGGGAACGGTTACGAAGAAGATGGCGCCGATTCTTCGCCGCCTTTATGATCAAATGCCGGAGCCAAAATGGGTTATCGCTATGGGTTCTTGTGCGACAGCCGGCGGACCTTATGTAAAGTCCTATTCAGTTGTAAAGGGCGTTGATCAGATAGTTCCGGTTGATGTATACATACCAGGCTGCCCTCCGAACCCGGCGGCTTTGATTTATGGAATTAATAAATTGAGGGAGAAAATCCGTTACGAGGCTAAGACTGGGAAGAAGGTGATCTAACCTATGAGCGGCGAGAAGGATCTTGAACAGCAGAAAAAAGAGGCAGCCGCGAAAGCAAAGGCCGCCGCACTGGCAAAAATGAAGGCAAAACAGCAGGGAGAAGCCAAGGAAGAGATTCCTGCAGAGGATATGGACCTGGCAAAGCAAAAGGCAGCAGCTGCAGCGAAAGCGAAGGCCGCCGCACTGGCAAAGCAGAAAGCCAAGGAGCAGGGAGAGGCGAAAGAAGAGTCTCCGGCAGAGGATATAGATCTGGCAAAGCAAAAGGCAGCAGCCGCAGCGAAAGCGAAGGCCGCGGCACTAGCTAAGCTGAAAGCCAAGGAGCAAGGAGAAGTGAAAGAAGAATCTCCGGCAGAGGATATGGATCTGGCGAAGCAAAAGGCAGCAGCTGCAGCAAAAGCAAAAGCAAAAGCAGCAGCAGCCGCGAAGGCAAAGGCCGCCGCACAGGCGAAGCAAGCGGGCGAAGCGGGTAATGGTGATGATGAAAAGGCGAAAGCAATCGCAGCAGCAAAAGCCAAGGCGGCCGCCGCAGCGAAGGCGAAAGCAGCCGCACAGGCGAAGCAAGCAGGCGGAGCTGGTGGAGATGACGAAAAAGCGAAAGCGATCGCAGCCGCGAAAGCCAAAGCGGCCGCTGCAGCTAAGGCGAAATTAGCAGCAGGCGAAGCTGGCGGTGATGACGAAAAGGCGAAGGCAATTGCAGCAGCAAAGGCAAAGGCTGCCGCAGCAGCTGCAGCGAAAGCAAAAGCCGCTGGAGGAAAAGCTCCTGCTGAGCCTGCCGAGGAGAAGAAGCCTTCCGTCAATCAGCCATATCTTGATAAGTATGTAAAAGTAATTAATGAAAATCTCGGATCAGATGTATTGGAAGATTACTATATTAACAATCTTTCCAAGGATGTCCCGACATTAATTGTGAAAGCAGAATCGTATTATAAATTGGCTGAATTCCTTAAATATAATGAACAGCTTGGGTTTGATTACTTATCAGAGCTGCATGGCACTGACTATGAAACATATATGGAAGTATATGTTCACTTGTTCTCATTCAAAAATACCCAATCTGTTGCTTTAAAAGTAAAGATTGATCGTGATGAACCAACAATCGATTCATTGCAGCCGCTTTGGGAAGGGGCAAATTGGCCTGAATGCGAAGCGTATGATTTGTTAGGGATTAAATTTAAAAATCATCCTAACCTGCACCGCATCATGCTTGGCGAAGAATGGGTTGGTTATCCGCTAAGGAAAGACTATGAACCGTATGATGTGGAGGTGTAACCATTGTTGCGAACAGAAGAAATGCTTTTGAACGTAGGGCCTCAGCATCCTAGTACGCACGGTGTTTTTCGTCTCGTCTTAAAGATTGATGGGGAAATCATTAAAGAAGCAAAGCCGGTGATTGGCTACCTTCATCGCGGAACAGAAAAGCTGGCAGAAGACCTTCAATATACACAAATCATTCCTTACACAGACCGAATGGACTATGTATCGGCCATGACGAATAACTATGTGCTATGCCATGCAGTTGAAACAATGATGGATATTAAAGTTCCGGAAAGAGCGGAATACTTGCGAGTCATTGCCATGGAGCTCGGCCGTGTAGCGAGCCATCTGGTTTGGTGGGGTACATACTTGCTTGACCTGGGGGCAACCAGTCCGCTCCTTTACGCTTTCCGTGAGAGGGAAATGATTATTAACATGCTTAATGAACTTTCAGGTGCACGTTTGACCTTCAACTATATGCGTGTTGGCGGAGTCAAATGGGATGCTCCGGAAGGATGGATTGAGAAGGTAGCAGAGTTTATTCCATATATGCGCGAGCAATTGAAAGGCTACCATACTCTTGTTACAGGAAACGAAATCTTCTTGAATCGTGTAAAAGGCATTGGGAAATACACAAAGGAAGATGCCATTAATTATTCTCTTAGCGGAGCAAACCTGCGCTGTACCGGCGTAAAGTGGGATCTTCGCAAAAATGAGCCTTACTCCATTTATGATCGCTTCGATTTTGATGTTCCTGTCCAGGATGGCGGGGACGCATGGGCGCGCTACCAGGTTCGCCTGGCTGAAATCGAGGAGTCATTGAAAATTTTAGAGCAGGCTTGCGAGCAGTTTCCGGCTGAGGGCGATATCCTTGCAAAAGTGCCGAAAATCATTAAGGCGCCTAAAGGGGAAGCTTTTGTAAGAATTGAGTCTCCTCGGGGAGAAATAGGCTGTTATATTTCAAGTGATGGAAAGAAAGAGCCATATCGCCTGAAATTTAGAAGGCCATCATTTTATAATCTTCAAATTCTCCCAAAATTATTGGAGGGAGAAAGCATAGCAAACTTAATTTCCATACTAGGAGCGGTTGATATTATCCTAGGGGAGGTGGATGGCTAATGGTAGAGGAGTTATTGCATTCCCAGGCAGGAATATTTAACTTTGGGGTCTTCTTTTTACTGGCGGTTGTTCTGCTTTTAGTCGTTTTAGGTTTCGTTACGTATGCAATATTGGCAGAACGTAAAGTAATGGGTTTTATGCAGCTTCGCCAGGGTCCTAACCAGGTAGGCGGACGCTGGGGTTTATTGCAGACTGTCGCAGACGTTTTGAAGCTTTTAGTAAAAGAGGATACGATTCCAAAGCTTGCTGATAAGCCATTATTTATTATTGCACCTGTAATCGGGTTTGCTCCGGCCTTTATGGTTATGGCAACCATCCCGTTTACAGATAAGCTGCAATTTGCAGATCTTAGTGTAGGACTGCTTTATTATATTGCCATCTCAGGGTTGACTACGATTGGAATGGTGACAGGCGGATGGGCGTCCAATAACAAATATGCCCTTCTCGGCGGAATGCGTGCAGCAGCACAAATGATTTCCTATGAAATCCCGCTAGTCATGTCCGTGCTTGGAATTATTCTTTTAACCGGAAGCTTAAACCTGAATGAGATCGTCGCAGCTCAGGAAAATGTATGGTTTATCCTGCTTCAGCCCGTAGCATTCATTGTGTTCCTGATTGCATCAGTTGCTGAGCTAAACCGTATCCCATTTGACCTTCCTGAGTCCGAAAATGAACTGGTAGCCGGTTTTACGACAGAATATTCCGGGTTCCGCTGGGCCATGTTTATGCTTGCTGAATATGTATATATGTTTGCCATGGCATCGTTAACAACGGTTCTATTCCTAGGCGGATGGCTTCCGTTATTCTCATTCCTGGACTTCATACCAGGAGCCATATGGTTTGCGCTAAAGTTTACTGCAGTAATCTTTTTGTTAATCTGGTTCCGCAGTACGTTCCCGCGTATTCGCGCAGACCAGTTAATGGAGTTTGGATGGAAAGTACTGCTGCCGGTAGCGCTGGCCAATATTTTCTTAACGGCTATTATCAAGGAGATTATTAATCTGTTCTAAAAAATTCAATTTTATCAGGAAGACATTTTAGTGCAGATCCACTCTGAAAGAAGTTCACTTTAATTGTAAGGGGTGAAAACATGCTTGGATTAGCGAAAGGTTTAAAGTATACCCTTAAAAACTTAACAAGAGAAAAGCCGACTTATGAATATCCGCATGAACCGCTTCCACTGCCGGACAGGTTTCGGGGCATACAAAAATTTTATCCGGAAAAATGCATCGTTTGTAATCAGTGTGCAAACATTTGCCCGACAGATTGTATTCAGTTAACCGGAAAAAAACACCCGGATCCAGCGAAAAAAGGCAAAATTATTGATACGTATGATATCAACTTTGAAATCTGTATCCTTTGCGATTTGTGCACAGAAGTCTGTCCAACAGAAGCGATTATTATGACAAATAACTTCGAATTGTCGGAGTACAGCCGCGATGAGCTGTTTAAAAACCTCGAATGGCTGGATGAAAATGACGAGAACATACGGAAGGTGAATAAAGCATGACGTTTTCAGGTGAGTTTTTAGCGTTTATGTCCCTTGCTCTAGTAGCGGTCATCGGCGGCGTGCTTTTATTGAACCTTACCAAAGTCGTGCATATGGTTATTGCGCTTGTCTTTACATTCGTGAGTATTGCCGGAATTTATGTGCTGCTGTCTGCTGAATTCGTTGCTGCAGTCCAGATTCTGATTTATTCCGGTGCGATTACCATTATCATGCTATTTGGAATCATGCTGACACGCCATAATGACACAAGCGAGCCTCAAACAGGCCGCTGGCGGAAATTATTATTGTTTCTGGGTGTACTGGGCTTTGCCTTTGCCGTTTACATCGGCATTTATAATCTTGATATTGCCCAAACCCCAACTGACCTTCATGTAAATAATACAGAACAAATTGGGATAGAGCTTTACTCAAAATTCATCATTCCTTTTGAAGTAACATCTGTTTTATTATTGGTAGCTTTGATTGGATCGATTATTCTGGCAAAAAGAGATGATGAGAAGGAGGCGGAGGAGGAATGAGTGCAGTTCCCATTCAAGCCTACCTGGCATTGGCTTTAATTCTTTTCTGTATCGGTCTTTATGGAGCGCTGACAAAACGCAATACAGTCATTGTCCTGATTTCTATCGAATTAATGCTGAATGCGGTAAATATTAATCTTGTAGCTTTTAGCAAGTATGGCATTGCGCCTTATATTACTGGGCAGATTTTCGCGCTGTTTGTCATAACGGTTGCGGCGGCAGAAGTCGCAGTTGGTTTAGCGATTCTGATTTCACTTTACCGCAACAGGCAAACCGTCAATATTGATGAGATCGATACGATGAAGCATTAATCAGTGGACTTTGTGAGAAATGCCGTCTATAGCGGCTAAAAATATAGAAGAATTGGCTCGATGCCTTCTTAAAGGCTGAGCCTGAAAGGACCTGTTCACTTCGGGTCCCAATCTGACACGCCGGCAACTCGGACTGCCAAGCTTTAGGGCGTGTTCAAAAAAGGGGATTGTGATAATGATGGAGAATGCATGGATCATACCGCTTTTCCCGCTTTTATCGTTTTTGTTCCTTATTCTATTCGGCAAACGGCTTAAGGAAGCGAGCGCTTATATTGGAATTTTATTAACCTTGGCGTCGCTTGTATACTCGTTATTGGTGCTTTTTGAACGATTTACAGCACCTACTTACAAGGCGGAAGGCGTTTGGCTGACCATAGGGGATGTTCAGTTAACAGCGGGTTTTGAAGTTAATCAGTTGAATGCACTGATGCTTGTGATCGTGTCACTCGTCAGTTTCTTGGTACATACGTATTCGAAGGGCTATATGAACGGCGATGACCGTTTCCCTGTTTTCTATGCTTATTTAGGCTTATTTACATTTGCGATGCTAGGCCTGGTCATCTCGCCTAACCTTCTGCAAACGTATTTCTTCTGGGAGCTTGTCGGGCTTGGTTCATTCTTGCTGATCGGTTTCTATTTTTACAAAGAAGAAGCAAAGGCAGCCGCCAAAAAGGCCTTTATTATGACCCGTATTGGCGATGTCGGCCTTCTGATTGGAATGATTCTATTATTCTGGCAGGTAGGCAGCTTCGAATATGATGAAATTTTTGCGGCTGTTGAAGCTGGTTCCATTTCAGCCACAATGATTACGTTAACAGCCATTCTTATTTTTATAGGAGCTGTCGGAAAATCCGGTCAGTTCCCGCTTCACACCTGGCTTCCGGACGCGATGGAAGGTCCTACGCCAGTTTCAGCCTTAATCCATGCTGCGACAATGGTAGCGGCAGGTGTTTACTTGGTTGCAGCATTATTCCCGCTTTTCGCTGCAAGTGAAACAGCGTTGATGACTGTAGCTGTCATTGGTGCTTTTACAGCCATTTTTGCGGCAAGCATCGGATTGGTTCAGAAGGATATTAAGCGGGTACTCGCTTATTCAACCGTCAGCCAGCTTGGTTATATGATGCTGGCACTTGGATCTGCCGGATATGTAGCTGGTGTATTCCACCTAATGACACACGCTTTCTTCAAGGCCTTGCTATTCCTTGCAGCCGGCAGTGTCATTCACGCAGTTCATACGCAAAACATTGAAAATATGGGCGGCTTATGGAAAAAGCTCCGCATCACCGGGCCACTTTTCCTGATCGGAACACTGGCTATCAGCGGGGTACCATTATTTTCAGGGTTCTTCAGTAAAGATGAAATCTTAATTGCAGCCTGGGCGCACGGAAACACCGTATTGTTCTGGCTGGCAGTGATTGCAGCTTTCTTCACAGCATTTTATATGTTCCGCCTGTTCTTCATGGTTTTCGCAGGCGAAGCGAGAAGCGAAGTGAAAAATGTCCACGAGTCTCCAAGTGTGATGACCATGCCGATGGTTGTCCTCGGCGTATTGGCGGTAGTGGCAGGCTATGTGAATACTCCATGGTTTGGTACATTCCTTGGCGATTGGCTTGTGGAAGGAAACCATTCTTTAGGCCATGGCCACATTGAAGGTCCGGCTTGGATCATGATTGTTGCGACAGTTGTGTCTCTGCTCGGTATTTTACTTGCCTGGCTAATGTATGGAAAGCGCTCAGTGTCCCGCGATTGGCTCACAAGCAGAGCACCGCTTACGTACAAGACATTATATAACAAATACTATATCGATGAATTTTATCAGCTGACAGCTGTGAATGGCGCGAAGTTCTTTAGCTCATTCCTTCGCTTCCTGGAAGTATTCCTTGTTGAGGGAATTGTGAAGGGTGTAGCGGGCATCACATCAGCGCTTGGCAAACTGGGCTCTAAATTCCAGAACGGCCAGATTCAGACATATGGAACGGTTGTCTTTGTCAGCCTTGCTATTTTAGTTGTCATCTATGCGGTAACAGGGGGGTACTTAAAATGAATTTTGCCTATTTCCTATCAATTTTAGTTTTCTCCCCTTTGCTTGGTATTTTAGTATTATCGTTCCTGCCAAAGACACAGGAATCTTTAATTAAAATGGTCGGGTTTTTAGCAACCCTGCCAGCTTTGCTTTTGTCGCTGATCGCTTACTTTCAGTATCGGGCCGGTGCAAATCTTGAAAGCCTGAATGAAAAAGTAAGCTGGATTCAGTTCGGCAATTCCGATCAGCTGGGAAACTTGTTCTCTATCGATTATGAGCTGGGACTCGACGGTTTCTCGCTGATCATGATCGTACTTACAGCTGTTTTATCAACACTGGCAGCCATTGCCTCCATTCATATTAAAAAAGAGTGGAAGGGCTACTTCATGCTATTCCTGCTGCTTGAAGTCGGTATGCTGGGTGTGTTTGCAGCTGAAAACTTGATTCTATTCTTTATTTTCTTTGAAATTACACTTATTCCGACCTTCTTCCTGATCGGAAAATGGGGTTACTTTGAAAAGGAAAATGCGGCGTACAGCTTTTTAATCTATAACGGACTTGGATCTGCTGTCCTATTGATTGTCATTATGGTGCTGTTTGCCCGTACAGGCACAGCCAATATTGATGCTTTGACGGCTGCCATGAATGCAGATAATCCGCAGCTGGTAGCGCCAATCACTGAGAATATGAAAATGGGCATGCTGATTGCTCTTTTAATAGCATTTGGCGTTAAGCTTCCCATTTTCCCGCTGCACAGCTGGATGGTACGGGTTCACGTACAAGCTCCGCCTTCCATTGTGATGCTGCATGCCGGTGTGCTTCTTAAAATCGGTGCATTCGGTTTAATCCGCTTTGGTATGGGGATATTTCCCGAGCAATTCCAAAGCCTGGCAGTATTGCTGGCCGTGCTTGGAGTTGTGAATTTACTGTATGGTGCGTTCCTGGCGTTTGTACAGACTGATTTTAAAATGGTGCTTGCTTACTCTTCTATTTCCCACATGGGAATCGTTTTAATCGGATTAGGCGCATTAAATGAGGCAGGAATTCAAGGTGCAATCTTCCAGGTAGTCTCACACGGCTTAATTGCAGCCCTCTTATTCTTCCTTGTTGGCGTGTTTTATGAGCGTGTGCAAACCTCCAATATCCAGAATCTTGGAGGCCTGGCAAAAGGGATGCCGATTACGGCAGGCTTCCTGCTTGCAGGGGCTATGGCTTCCCTTGGCTTGCCTGGCATGTCCGGATTTGTAAGTGAATTTATGGCTTTCCTTGGCCTGTTTAAAGAAATGCCTGTACTGGCTGCAGTCGGTACAATCGGCATTATCATGACAGCTGTTTACCTGCTCCGTGCAGTACTCGGTATTACGTATGGCAAAGCACATAGAGATTTTGCCGGTATTACCGATATAAGAAAATTTGAGTTTGTGCCTGTCCTGGTTTTAGTGGGCTTGATTGTACTAATTGGTGTATATCCTAGTGTACTGAGCGAACCGCTGACATCCACACTTGAAACGATAATGCTTGGGATAGGAGGGTGATGAAGGATGGATCTCGAAACATTGTTATCATATGAATGGAGCATCATGGCGCCGGAGTTCATCATCCTTGGTGTTGCAACCGCTCTGTCACTTTTAGACTTGTTTATGCCAAAATCGCAAAGCCGCAAAATTCTCGGCTGGCTTGGCTTCGCCGGAATCCTGGCAGCGCTTGTTTCCTTGCTTGGCCTTTTAGGGCACGGCCCGGAATCGATTTTGTTTGATACTTTCAGGCTGGATTCCTTTGCAAAAGCGTTTAAGCTGCTGTTATTAATAGGAGCAGCATTGGTGATGCTGATTGCGATCAGCTATGAGCCAAACGATGGGCTCGAAGAATTCAGGGGAGAATTCTTCTACCTGTTCATGGCAGGTTTGCTTGGGTCCATGATCATGTCATCAAGCGGCGACTTGATCACGCTGTTCGTCGGTCTCGAGCTTCTTTCAATCTCTTCCTACATTCTTGCAGGCATGAGAAAAAGAAATATCCAATCAAACGAATCTGCTATGAAATATGTTATTAACGGAAGTATGGCAACAGCGATCACGCTGTTTGGGATGAGTTATGTATATGGTTTAACAGGAACAACAAACTTAAAGGCGATGGCTGGATTTTTGACATCTGTATATGATGAACAGCATATTTACCTTCTTGGCCTTGCGTTCTTCATGATTGTTGTGGGACTTTCATTTAAATTGGCAACAGCCCCATTCCATATGTGGGCTCCGGATGTGTACCAGGGTGCACCAACACCGGTAACAGCCTTTTTAAGTGTTGTTTCCAAAACAGCAGGCTTTGTCCTGATTGTACGGATTCTGTTCTCAATCTTTGCCAATACGCCATCAGGTGATGCTCAAGGGATGCCCATGATCCTGACTCTGCAGGATTATATCGCGTTCCTGGCAGGAGCAACCATGATTATTGGCAATCTGATTGCCTTAAGGCAGCGTAATATTAAGCGATTATTTGCTTATTCAAGTATTGCACAGGCCGGCTACTTGTTAGTCGTCATTGCCACTATGTCCCTGTTTATGTTTGACACACTGTGGTTCTACCTGGGAGCGTACTTATTTATGAATCTGGGTGCCTTTGCGATTATCCAGTATGTGACACACAAATCCGGATCTGAAGATATCAGCCAGTTTGCAGGCTTATATCGCCGGGCACCGTTCCTAGCGATTGCAATGGCCATCTTCCTGCTTTCGCTGGCGGGAATTCCGGGAACGGCCGGCTTTATTGGCAAGCTGAACATTTTTATGGGAGCATTGGTTCCGCAGGAAGGCCATTATGTGCTGGTTTCCATTATGATTTCCACTACAGTCGTTTCGTACTTCTACTACTTCGGCGTGATGGTGCAAATGTTCTTCAGGCCTGCAGCTGATACCGGGAAGGTTAAGCTTCCTGCAGCTTTAACTGCCGTGATCAGCATTAGCATTGTGGCTACCATCCTGTTTGGAGTCGCACCAAACATTGCATTTGACTTCCTGCAGGGGAATTTCAACCAGTTCACTGATTTCTTTCAGTAATTAGCTTTTTAAAGTGGGGATTTTAAAAGGCTTAATTGAACAATGGGCAATAAAGGGGTATATATACTTGGAGAAGGGGGTGTACCCCTTCTTTTTTTGTTTTTTAACAGTGTGAGCGATATATAGACTTGCAAGAAGTTAAGTTAAACCCAACTTTATGCGCATTCCATTCTTCGTGTTTTTTCGACAAAATGAAAAGATTCGATATAATGGACATATATGCTGCAAAAAATAGCGAAAACTTAATTTTCAAAAAATACCCAACCATGAAACTTACCTGCTAGTATAAACGTCAAATGGTAATATAGCCTGCAGATCAGGTAAGCAAGGTGGAAAGACTCTAAAGGGAGGGAAGAAGATGGTTTCAGGTTTCGGGCAACAGGCTTTGATCAGCATTATGTCTCATTTGGTTTTTATTGCATTGGCCTGGTGGGCTCTTCAGGCATTGCGGTTTGAAACGCTTTTGCGGCCGAATCATGTTTTTCAGGCCCGTGTTTTGTACGTGCTGCTATCCATTGTCATCGGATCGACGGTCAGCAATTTCTTTCTCGATTATCTTTTATGGTCCCAGCAGCTGCCGCTTATTCTGCAAAGCATAAATATTTGGCCGGGTTAATGCTCAAAAGTGGAGCAGACATGACTGGCATGGTGATCAAAGAAAAAAATTTATAAATATAGGTCTTCATACATGTTTTCATTTTGAGAGTTTTTAAGTAAAATCGTTTTGTTGCTTGTTTTCATGCATACATACACTCTTGTGAAAGTTTTTTCAAAGTATGCACAAAGAGGCAAAAAGAATCCTGCATAACAGGTGATTGAGCTGCTTTTAGGCTTGTCAAAAAGTGACGACAATTCCCAAGTATGCTCCTCATAACCTTGGTAACAATGGTACTAAGGGGAGGAGTTTATAAATGAAAAATATAGCAATATTTTTATCAATTATTGGGATAATTGGTTTCATGATGATAAACATTGGGAATAAGACGACTGTAGCCAAAGGGGAGCTTGACCTGTTGACACTGGCCTCGGTAATGCAGGGCGAGAATATTTTAATCAAAGAATGGTCTTTACATGCAAGAGAAAAAATGGAAGGTTTTCAAAGCCTTCAGGAAGTTAAAGCATTCACAGATGAATTACAGCAGAAATATCCTGATTGGGAGTGGAGTTTCCAAACTACCAAGAGTTCATGGGAAGCAACAGCTGTTGTAGAGGATAGCAAGACACAGTCAGAGACTGTCAAAATTCTATCGACCCCCACAAAAGGTCAGGTTCAAACGTATGTGATTTATGAGGCCAAAGGTCAAGGGTGGGAGAAAGAAGAACAGAGTCTGGCTACAACTCTCAATAGTAAAATTTCTGACATTTTTCGAGGAAATGCCACAATTTTCTCTTGTATCCAAGGCGAATTCAATGGTAAGATTAATAAGTCTTTGCCTGATACTGTAAATCAATTATTGGCTGCTTTTAAAGCAAAAGAGATAGAAGCGCTAAAAGAAGACCAATTCATTTCAACATCAGCATATTCGCCACTGCTTGGTGAATCAATTGAGACGAATGGCAAGGAAATGAACATGCAGCTTGGATTACGGACAAAAGGAATGGGCGCCAAGACAACCATAGTTATTGGCACACCCATCATAACGATTGAATATTAATATAGAGAAATTGGACGCGGAGGGGAATACACTTTGGATAAAATCATCGTCCGCGGCGGAAATAGGTTAAGCGGTACTGTCAAAGTAGAAGGAGCAAAAAATGCTGTCTTACCGGTTATCGCCGCAACACTGTTAGCAAGTGATGGCAAAAGCGTAATTCGTGATGTCCCAACACTCTCCGATGTATATACTATTAATGAAGTATTACGCTATTTAAACGCCGAAGTGGAGTTTGAAAATAATACAGTAATCGTAAATGCATCTCGAGAGTTGAAGGTAGAAGCACCTTTTGAATATGTACGCAAAATGCGTGCTTCAGTTTTAGTCATGGGATCTTTATTAGCAAGAAACGGCCGTGCTCGTGTAGCATTGCCGGGGGGCTGCGCAATCGGTTCCCGCCCAATCGACCAGCATTTAAAAGGCTTTGAAGCGATGGGTGCGAAAGTAAAGGTTGGAAATGGCTTTATTGAAGCGGAAGCACCAGAAGGCCGCTTGCATGGAGCAAAAATATATCTAGATTTCCCTAGCGTAGGCGCTACGGAAAATATTATGATGGCTGCCACATTGGCCAAAGGTACAACCATTTTGGAAAACGTGGCGAAGGAACCTGAGATCGTTGACTTGGCTAACTTCCTGAATAAAATGGGTGCCAAGGTTAAAGGTGCAGGAACTGGAACCATCCGCATTGAAGGTGTTGATGTTCTGTTTGGTGCAGATCACAACATCATACCTGACCGCATTGAAGCCGGAACCTTCATGGTGGCAGCGGCCATAACAGGCGGAGACGTCCTTGTAAAAGGCGCTGTGCCGGAGCACTCCACTTCTTTAATCGCGAAGATGGAAGAAATGGGTGTTACGTTCATTGAAGAAGCAGAAGGAATCCGTGTATTGGGTCCAGATAAGCTGAAGGCTGTTGATATTAAAACAATGCCTCACCCAGGATTCCCGACAGACATGCAATCACAAATGATGGCCTTATTGCTTCACGCACAGGGCACAAGTGTGATTACGGAAACAGTATTTGAAAACCGCTTCATGCATGTGGAAGAATTCCGCCGCATGAACGCTGATATTAAAATCGAAGGACGTTCTGTGATCATGAACGGCCCAAGCAATCTGCAGGGTGCAGAGGTTGCGGCTACTGATCTTCGTGCAGCTGCCGCTCTAATCCTGACTGGATTGGTTGCAGACGGTGTAACGCGCGTAACAGAGCTTAAGCATCTTGACCGTGGATATGTAAACTTCCACGAAAAGCTTGCATCACTAGGCGCTGATATCGAACGTATTACAGAAGTGGAAGAAACACCAGCTAAAGATAGCTATGTTTCTGACATGAACGCATAAGAAATGCCAATCAAGGCGGCCTTTGAGAGTCGTCATAAAATAGTCGCCTTGCGAGCATTCCTACCGGAAACCGCAGAATCGAGCTGTCAGAAGTCTGACAAATCGATTCTGCGGTTTTTTGATTTGGCTGGCGGTGTTGGCGCGGTTGTCTCAATTTCATGAGGTTAGGGGCGACCGCCCGATACTGTATCCCGCCCTAATTCTGGACCCTGGTGATGGAAAAGGC
This sequence comes from Bacillus sp. ISL-47, assembly GCF_018613175.1. Lineage (NCBI taxonomy): Bacteria > Bacillati > Bacillota > Bacilli > Caryophanales > Bacillaceae > Bacillus > Bacillus sp. ISL-47. Next base: position 16,894 of record NZ_JAGGQS010000062.1, read on the forward strand.
TGATATGGCGGGAAGTAATTCATATATTTAAAAAGTGGTGCGTAAATGAATGGAAATGACGCATAAATTTTAAAAGTAGTGCCGTAAATTTTAAAAGTGACGCATAAAAGTTAAAAGTGACGCGGAAACCGGTTTTGCGGACCCCACATTGTGTGTAATGTTAGATAAATTTCGAAACATGCTAGATAAATCGTTTAATATGTTAGATAAAACAGGAAATGTGTAAGGTAAAGTTCGAAATATGTTAGATAAAAAAGAATAACATGCATAATTAGCGGATGAAGGCGGGTTTTGGTACCGCCGCGAACTGTTTTTTTAAAAAGAATCGGTTAGCCCTCATAACTTTGCCCAGAAACGCCAGCCAATATCGGCAGAAAACCGCGCCGAGCCATCTGCATCTGCCCATTTTCATAAAAAAGCCAGCAAGATCATTAAGTTGTCATATTAGCTTGTCCATAGCCATAAATATGAAGTGAGTTAGAATTATTTTTTTGCTATGGAGGCTTAAAACATGACAAAATTCAAACCTTTCATCGTACTAGCCGCATTGTTGTTTGCCGTCACTCTTGTAGTTCCGGCTCTGCTTGTGATCCCTTTTACAGAGGGAACAGTGAGCGGGAAGCTCGGCGAGGAACTAAAACAGGAAGCTAAAAAAGAAACGGCGGCGGAAATCCCACAAGGGCCTGCCATAGAGGTAGGTGTCTATCGCCTGGCACAAAAGAAGCTTGAAAAGGTTCCATTGGAGGACTATATTGTCGGTGTTGTCGCATCGGAAATGCCGGCTGAATTTGAAAAAGAAGCATTGAAGGCACAGGCTCTGGCAGCGAGGACTTTTATTGTTGAACAAATGCTGAATGAGAATAAAGCAGATCTGCCTGGAGGCGCGCTAGTCTATGATACGGTCGTCCATCAGGTTTATAAAAATGAAAATGAATTAAAGCAGGTTTGGGGACCTGATTACAAATGGAAAATCCAAAAGGTAAGAGAAGCCGTTAATGAAACGAGAGGACAGATCCTCACTTTTGACGGATCTCCAATAACAGCATCCTTTTTTTCAACAAGCAATGGCTTTACCGAGAATTCTGAGGCCATCTGGCCAAACTCAGTACCTTATTTAAAAAGTGTAGAAAGTAAGTGGGATTTGCAGTCACCGAAGTTTAATGGAAGAGAGGTATTCACAGTTCAGGAGTTTGAAACGAAACTGGGTGTGAAGCTTCCTAATAATAGCACCATTGGCAATGTGACCGAAAGGACAGCAGGCCAGCGGGTGGCCAAGGTGGAGATTAACGGAAAGGTTGTCAGCGGCAAGGACATCAGGGAAAAGCTTGGCCTGAAATCAACGGACTTCACCTGGGAACGAAAGGGCGACAATATCATTATTAATACACAAGGCTATGGCCATGGCGTCGGCATGAGTCAATACGGCGCAAATGGGATGGCATCTGAAGGAAAGAATTATAAAGAGATTGTTTCACATTATTATCAAGGTGTTGAGATTGCAGCCTCTGATCAATTGCTTACGAAAATCACTGCGAAAAAATAATCAAAAGGCTGGTTCTATTTTAGAATCAGCCTTTTCATTTGCCTTTTGGATTCATATGCTGATTTGGGCAGCCTGTTGACTGGAGCGGAAATCAACCGGAAAATTTAACACAGCCTACTTTTTAAAATAAGAAAGAATGAAAGCAAGCTTTTTAAACCGGCCATGGTAAAGAGCGCGGCTAACAAAATACCAGCACACCAAAACGCCTGTAATGTCCTTTGCTGCGTCGATAAGGGTAGCAGACCGGTAAGGGACAAAGGATTGATGAATCTCATCCAGGACCCCGTAAAGACAGGCAAGAACTGCCAGAAGTATATTCATTGCAGGAGTCAGCTTGCCTGCAGTCAACGCAGCAAAAACGAATAGGACATAAAGAATGCCGAATTCAATGAGATGCAGGGATTCTTTTATAAACCGGTCGACTGCCGAATCGGGCAGCTCCACCACGGCATTATGCGGCAGGCCGGATAGAGTCCAGATCAGCGCCATATATAGGAAGGGAAGAATTCTAATGATCCACTTAAACATATTCCAAAAACTCCTTTAAAAATTTTTTCTTATATCATGCATAATAATAAAACCTTTGTCGAAAAATAAACCCAAAAAATTTTTTTTGCAGAATGTATATAATCCTCTCAATCTGTTCAGACTGATTGCTGAGGTGATGATAAATGAGAGAGGAAGAAAAGAAACGATCTTCTCAAGATTCCAGCTTTAAACGCTTTATGAAAAAGCGGTGGGCATTCCCAGCTATCTACATTGCAAGTGCAGCAATCATTCTAACCGGTGTTCTTTGGTACCAAAGCAGTGACAACGCTACAGACACAGACAGCTACGACTACGAAGCCACTGATATTACCGGTAAGAAGTACGATGAGCCAGCATTAGAAGTTAACCGTGCTATGGAAAACTTCGTAATGCCTGTTCAGGATCCAGACTCAGCTGTCATTCAAAAACAATTCTATGACTATGACGGCAAAGCGGAAGAACAGGAAGCTGCTCTAGTATTTTACAATAACACATACCATCCGAACACAGGTATTGATATTGCCACAAAGGATGGAGAAACGTTTGATGTACTAGCTGCATTAAGCGGAACTGTGACAAAGGTAGAAGAAGATGCACTGTTGGGTAATGTCATTGAAGTTGAGCATGACAAAGGAATTGTAACACAATATCAATCTGTTACAGAGATGAATGTTGAGGTTGGCGACCAGGTAGAACAAGGTGATGCTCTTGCTAAAGCAGGCGAAAGCTTGTTTAATGAAGAAGCAGGTGTTCACGTACACTTTGAAATCCGCAAAGATGGACAGCCGGTCAATCCGCTTGATTACTTCAATAAGCCGCTAAGCGCTCTGCAGGAGTTAGATACAACTGACAAAGCAGATGCTGCTGACAACAGCGGTGCAACTGAAGAAAACGACGAAGCTGCACCTTCTGAAGATAAGTCTACAGAAGAGTCTGGCACAACTGAAGAAGAAGGTTCTACTGAAGAATCTGGCACTACAGATGAAGATGCCGGCCAAACTGACGAAGACAAATCTACTGACACAGAAGAAGATCCAGCTGGAAACTCTGAAGACGAAGGTCAAACTGACGACCAAGTCGAAGAAGAAACGACTGAATCTACTGACGCATAATAATAGGGAGTCCGCCTTGATGGCGGGCTCTTTTGATTATCTTTGAACTTCGATAAGTGTCTAGCTCCGGCACCCTATCGACTCGACGTGCTTCCCTCACCTCGCCTACGATAAGTCAACATCGAATCGCTGTCGCTCTTCGTGTTTCCTTTATCTCACTCGGCTCAGTCCACCACGCTCCGTCGATGGGCAAGGGTGCCTCCGCTTTTCTAGGTACCACCCGAAATTTGTCGAATGAAGTATTTTTCGACAATTCTGAACCGATCCTGTATAATATTTCGAAAGACGAAAAGTTGTACAGGGGGAGCTTAGTATGAAGAAGTTGCTTTTAACGGGGTTTGAGCCTTTTCTTGATTTTCCGATCAATCCGACAGAGATGATTGTGAAGGAGTTAGACGGTCAAAAGGTTGGGAACTATGAAATAAGGGGCCTGCATTTACCCGTTGATTTCGAAGAGGCACCTAAGAAAATAGCAGAGGCGGTAGCCGAGGAAAATCCGAATGCCGTTATTTCACTGGGCTTGGCTGCCGGGCGTACAGCCATCACGCCTGAAAGGATTGCGATTAACTGCCAGGACGGGGAACCGGATAATAGAGGAGTTACCCTTGAAGACAATCCAATAGAGGAGAATGGTCCTGATGGGTATTTTTCCACCCTGCCAATTCGCCGGATGGTCAATAGATTAAAAGAGGCAGGCTATCCAGCAGCAGTGTCAAATACAGCTGGAACCTATCTTTGCAATAATGTGATGTATTCCGTGCTTCATGAGCTTAAGTTATCTGGCAAAGACATCCCTGCCGGTTTTGTCCATATCCCTGCGTCACATGCGCTGGCAGCTGCCAGCAAAAAGAGCATGGCAAGCTGGTCGGATGCTGACCTGCTAAAGGCAATCACATTAATAATAGAAGAACTTGATTAAGGAGCCAAGCCGTTTGGCTCCTTTTAAAATGGATTAAATGAACTATTGAAATAGTAATTTAGACACAGGTTATTATCACCGCTATAGTGTTTTCCTCTAATACCCTAAAGTACTGAGTAAAGTCCCAACGAGTACAATGGCTGATAAAATATAGGCAAAACCTTTCCTATCAAGCTTTGCCGCCTTCTCACCTTTATCCTTACAAAAAAAATATAAATATATTTGCAGCATATACTTGACCTAGAAATGATTTTTGTACATAATGAAGTATAAATTTTCTTAAAATTTAGTTTAGTCAGAAAACAAACACCCAGACGGCCGTTGCAAACTTAAAGCAGAAAGCGACAAAAAATGATAGCGCTTTCTTTAAAAAGGGGGAAACAAACTTGCTTACTTTATTGTCTTTAATGGTGATTACCGGTGTCTGCCTTTTTCTTGCTTTAAGACAGAAAAAGCCAATCTTCCTTGCTGTGCCATTCCTATCTATTTTTGCCTACTTCCTCGTTCAAATCATCCTAGTCCCAGCACCATTTATGGAAACAGTCAAATTTATTTTCAGCCTGAGGTAATGGTTATTTCCGGGTCCGATAACGGATCCGGTCAAATAGCAGCAACTGCTGCAGTTGTTTTCAAAAGGAGTGGTTCCGCACGCTGAAAGACCTGTTTACCAGCAATTATGCATTCATGTAAATCCAATCATTTTAACCGGGGGTGGAGTTGTGAAGAAAATTGAGAAGAAAGTAGCTGACAGTTATTTTCGTGAAAAGACTCGGAATATGATCATTTATTTTGCTATTGGATTTCTGGCTTCCTTTGGAGTCGTCTTTTTTGCTGAGCCTTTAAGTGATATTACCATTAATGGTTTCCCGTTCCATTACTTTATGGGTGCTCAGGGAGCAGTTCTGACTTTTATCATCCTGCTGTTTGTCAATGCCAAGACGGGTGATGCTATTGACCGGAAATACGGAATTGACGAAGAAAAGAATAAGCAGATCAGTTCCGGAAAAGTACTTGATCATTAATGGAGAAAAATTGAGCGGCTGTTCGAGCGGCTTTAAAAGAGAGATATAAAGGGGCGTCATGAAAAAATTTAGCATTGTGAAAAAGGGGGATGGCATTTGGATACACAATTTTTGGTCTCATTATCCATTATTTTAGCCACATTTGCTTTATATATTGGAATTGCCATTTATAACAAAGCAAAAGTAACATCGGACTTCTATGTTGCCGGACGGGGAATCCCTCCGATTTTTAACGGAATGGCAATCGGCGCTGACTGGATGAGTGCTGCATCGTTTATCGGTATGGCTGGAACGATCATGCTTCTAGGCTATGATGGACTTGCCTACATTATGGGATGGACAGGCGGATATTTGCTGCTGACATTCCTTTTGGCTCCACAGCTGCGAAAATACGGCCGTTACACGGTGCCTGAATTTATCGGAGACCGTTTTGATAGCCATACAGCCCGTGTGATAGCGGCGATTTGTACGATCATGATCAGTTTCACATACTCTGTTGGCCAGCTATCCGGATCCGGTGTAGTTATTGGGCGACTGTTTGAAATTGACGCCAAGCTTGGTACCATGATTGGCGTTGTCCTTATTGCCTTTTACGCTGCATTCGGGGGCATGAAGGGGATTACCTGGACACAGGTTGCACAGTATGTCATCTTAATCATTGCTTATATCATTCCAGTTATTTTCATGTCCCTGCAAATTACAGGGAACCCGGCTCCATGGCTATCATATGGAGAAATTGTCGGGAAAATGGGTGAATTGGATCGTGAACTGGGAATTTCTGAATACTTTGCGCCATTTACAAATGGAACAAAATGGCAGTTTCTGGCGCTTATGTTTACTTTAATGGCTGGTACAGCAGGACTTCCTCACGTAATCGTCCGTTTCTATACAGTTTCAACAATGAAAGCTGCCCGCTGGTCCGGTGCATGGGCCTTGCTATTCATCGGCTTGCTTTACCTGTCAGCTCCTGCATACGCTGCATTCTCCCGATTTATCCTGATGACAAAGGTTGCCGGCAGCAAAATCACCGAGCTTCCTGGTTGGACAAAATCATGGGTCGATACAGGCAAGCTGCAAGTAGCGGATTCAAATGGTGATGGCATTCTCCAATGGAGCGAATTAATTATCTCTAACGATATTGTCGTTATGGCAACACCAGAGATTGCAAACCTTGGATTGTTTGTCATCGGTCTAGTAGCAGCAGGAGCAATGGCGGCAGCATTATCAACTGCCGGCGGATTAATGATCGCCATTTCTTCCGCTTTTGCCCACGATATCTTCTATCGGGTGCTAAAGCCGAACTCAACTGAAAAAACTCGTCTATCTGTAGCACGCTGGTCAATCGTTGTGGCAACTCTCCTGGCAGGGCTTATCGCGCTTAACCCTCCAGGAGCGATCACACAGATTGTGGCCTGGGCATTTGCACTTGCGACCGGAACCTTCTTCCCAGCGCTTGTACTGGGTGTTTGGTGGAAGCGTTCAAACTCACAGGGTGTAATTGCGGGCTTGCTCGTTGGTCTGGGTGTGACATTGTCATACATCTTTGCAGCAAAATACGGCGGCTTTACAATCCTTGGAATCATAGATACAGGTGCTGGCGTCTTTGGTGCAGCAGCTGCATTTATCGCTAACATCGTTGTTTCCCTTATGACAGCTGCTCCATCACAAAAGATCCAGGATGAGGTTATGGATCTTCGCTATCCGGAGCAAATGGTATATAAAAACGGCGAAGTTTGGATCAATGACGATGAATCAAAATCCGTCTAAGTTATACAATTTGGAGGCTGTGCGGTTTCACCCCTTTTTCAGAGGGGTGGACTCTGACACAGCCCTTTCACTTATCTCCTTATGCGAAGTCCGCCAATTCGAAAAAAATGAAATCATGCTAAAAAAAGATAAACCCCGGGAAGGCCTTCTGCTTATTTTAGAAGGTCTTTCAGAGGTTTTTGTGAAAAATGAAACCCATGGACGCGAGGAGGTTCTCGAGGTTGTCCAAAAAGGCGAAATGATTGGATTTTCAAGCCTTGCTGACTTCCTTGGCGTTTCAAAGCCAGTGAAAACCGATGTGATGGTTGAAGTAAAAGCAGTGAGTGCTGTAAGGGCGATGTACATCCCGTTTGAAGTGGTTACAAGAAGATGGGATGACCCGGCAGTCCACGATTATCTCCTGACACAGGTTGCCATCCGATTAAAGGATATTTATACCTCCCTGGCCGAACAGGTAAAGCTCGCTACCGATTACGGAGAAAATGAAGCCTTTATGATACGTGTCCAGGATGTGATGAGTGAAGGGGTTGCTGCTGTTCTTCCGGAAGAGAGTGTCCAAAAGGCAGCCCGTTTGATGCATAAAATGAGAACGAGCTCTGTGCTGGTTATAGAAAATGAATTATTAAAAGGGATTATTACGGAAAGGGACATGGTTGAGCGGGTGGTTGCAAGGGGAATCGAGTTATCAGCCGAAGCCCGTACGATTATGACACCAGACCCTGTCTCGATATCAAGGTCTGCTTATTATTATGATGCGATTTCACTCATCTTTTTAAAAGGATTCAAGCACTTGCCTGTTGTGGAGGATTCCAAGGTAGTTGGAATTGTCACTCTATCAGACTTGCTGAGGAAGAAAAACGAGAATGTCATGAAGACGATCCAGAAGATTGAACAGGCGGACCGGGACAGCCTGCCACAGGTGAAAAATGCCATTTATGAGGTAATCGATACGCTAATAAGGGATCGGGTTCCCATCTTGACGACCTTTGAAATCATAACAAAGCTTTATGACCGCCTTGCAGGCAGAATAGTAGAGCTCTCTATTAAAAATCTGCAGGAAAAAGGGATGCAAAGGCCAGGTGATTTTGCGTTCTATCAAATGGGCAGCAGCGGACGGGGCGAACAGTTTATGCTTACCGATCAGGACCATTTCCTGGTCTATGAAAATCATAGGGAAGATGCTTCTGCTTATTTTTCAGAGCTGGGAAGAGAGATTACCTCCAATATGGAAGCAGCAGGATATGTCCGGTGCAAAGGACTCATGATGTGCAGCGAACAGAAATGGCGCGGCTCACTGGCTGTGTGGGAAGATAGACTGCGAAAATGGATGCTGCAATCTACCAACTCCAATCTATTACTAGCCCAGAATTTCTTTTCGTACCGGTTTATTACTGGCAGTGAGAGATTGCATGAGAAATTTGAAAGAATGATTGCTGAGCAGATGAAAAGGTCGAGGATCTTTTTGTACCGGCTGGCACAGCTAGAAAAGGAGCATCCCATTCCGACCCTGGACCAGCCAATCCGGTCTTTATTTAAACTTGAACGGAAAAGCATTGATATGAAAAAAGAAGTTCTGTTCCCGTATCATCACAGTCTGCAAATTTTATCTCTATTGCATGGAAAACAATCAGGGACACCGGTTGAAAAAATAGATTATCTGAAGAAGAAACAAGTCATTTCCAGGGAGTTTGCTTTGGACCTGAAGGAAGCAGTAAGCACCATCCTGACCATGTATGTTACCCAGCGCTGGCAGCAGGCGAAAGCGGGTAGTGAGCTAACATCCGTTGTATCGTTTGCCAGGCTGTCAACACGCGAAAAGGAAGAATTGATTTTAAGCTTAAAAACATTAAGGGAGCTGCAGAGCCAGGTGTTTATACACTTTTCAGTATAGCTCTCAAGAAGGAGGCTGGTAATGTTTTTTCGCAGAAAAAATGTAGCATGTTCCTTAACCTATGAAAATATTCCGCTGTCAACACCCTTGGAGGATCTGAAATTTGTCGTGTTTGATACGGAAACCACGGGATTTCAGATTTCAACAATAGACCGGCTTATCGAAATTGGCGCAGTTCCGGTTAGGGGTCTGGAAGTGTGTGACAAGGATGTTTTTCAGACATATGTAAACCCAAATCGACAAATTTCTCGGGAAATAACAGAATTGACCTCTATTTCCGCTGAGCGGGTAAAAGGTGCCCCGCAAGCAGTAGAGGCTATGATGAGCTTTTTTGATTATGTCGAATCAAGGGAAACGGTCTGCCTGGTCGGCCACTACGTCAGTTTTGATGCACTTGCCATGAAAAGCGAATTTAAACGGGAAAAGCTTGCTTTGAAAAATTTCCTGACGATAGACACCTTGGACTTGATTGGGTTTATTGCCCCCTCCTATGACATGCGCGACCTCGAGAGGTACGCCATGGCATTTGGCACCAGAATTTATGAGCGCCACAGTGCAGTAGGGGATGCACTAACCACTGCCTACCTATTTGTTGAATTGCTACTACAGTTCAAAGACAGAGGCTATAACACATGGGGAGAATTGATCAAAGCAACCGATAGCCAGATGAGATCCATGCAGTTTTAAAGGGAGAATGAAGGGTGGTTGACATGTTGGTGGGCGGGTGAGTGATGATGGGGGGATGGTTTTAGGCTCAGGATAATGGCTGAGAGGCTGGATAGTTTCCCCAAGAATGGAGAAAGAGCCGGGGGCTGGAACTCAAGAGGGAGGATAGTGCTGTTCACCAGGAGAAAGAGCCAATGAAGGGAACTAAAGAAGATTGCCGATTGATATACAAAAGCCGGATCTCAACAGGAATCCGGCCTTACGTATGTTTGCTTACTGAATATTAATCAATGCCCCATTTTTATGAGCGACCACTACTTGTTCCCCGGCCATTTTTTGATAAGACTGAGCTGTTCCGTAGGGAACCTGTAATCTGAAGAAGTCATCGCCAGTTTTAAATTCAACAGTAAAGTTATCGGCAGCACCCACAATGTTTGCCGTTGTAATAGCGATGTCCTCCTTGATGATGAGCTTTTGGCTGATGAGCACCATATCGCTTTTGAGATTGTTAAGCGTTTTTAGCTCGGTTACGGACATGTTATAGCGCTTAGCAATTCCCCATAATGTATCTCCTGGCACAACCGTATAGATAGCTGCATGCTGCAGGAACGTTTCTTCTGTGTGCCTCTCTGTTCGTACCTCCAGCTTTTGTCCGGGGTAAACTATATTAGACTTTAGTTTGTTAACCGCTTTCAATTCCTTGACAGTCATATCATGCTCTTTGGAAATCCGGTAAAGGGTGTCTCCTTTTTGAACTGTATAGGTATCGACAAGTGCGTGGGTATCCTTTGCAGCAGCGTTTAAACTGGCGGCTGCGATAGCGGCAGCAAAAGCCGTACTGGCTGCTTTCATTCTTCGTGACTTTGCCTGCTTTCTCTTTTCATCAAGAATCCTTTCTTTACGTGTTTGCATGATCATTGTTTGCATGTCATTAATCATCCTATCTATATGAATAGTTTATTGGAATATAGTGGTCACTTAACCATAAATATGAATATAATTTCTAAACAGGGTGATCACAATAGGGAATAAATCCTTTGAGAACACCATTAAACCTGATTCATTTTTCCTTTTTTATAACACTGTAATTAGTTAGTTTGTATGGTATTTTCTCAGATTTTTGAATTTATCTGTTATATAAGAAATGTATTTGCAGAAAATTATTGCCTTCCAGCAAAACCTGATACTTATCTAACTATCAGGAATTCTACCCAGGTATAGGGATCTGACTGGAAATTATGTAGGTAACATCACACCGGCTCTTTAGCCCGTTTGTTATCTTTTACCCCAAAGATTTTAATGAAAACATTTCCTATTTTTAGCCTCCAGATGTCCTATTTTCAAAAAATTTACACAAAACCTTGTCCCTATTGAGTTTTTCGTGCATATTACGTCAACCAAGCTAATAAACTGTTACAAACCTTACAAAGAGAATGTATGAGGTGAGGGATCGTTTTACTGAAACCACTGAATAAGTTGAGGACATGTTTAATTATCGCAAGCTGAAGGCTTTTGCTTTCAGCCGCATGTAAGCAGATTAAATCCTATCTAGTGTCTGCAAAAGCAGGGGCCATGCGGAATACAGTATCGAACCAAGCAAAAAGCGAGTCTCATTTCACACTTCTCACATCCAAATCGGGGAGGGCGAGTGGTGTGCACGATTACATCAAAGAGAGAACTATCAAGATTGGAAAGTATATCGTGGAGACGAAAAAAACGGTTCGCGTAATCGCGAAGGAGTTTGGCGTATCCAAAAGTACAGTCCATAAAGACCTAACGGAAAGACTACCTGAAATCAATCCTGAACTGGCAAACGAAGTAAAGGAAATACTGGATTATCATAAATCGATCCGCCATTTGCGCGGTGGTGAAGCCACAAAAATGAAGTATAAAAAAGAAGAAATGGAAGAAGAGCCAGTTAAATGAGAAAAGCGCAAGGCGCCCGCTCAGGCGTCTCCGGCTGGAAACCAGCGTTTTTAGCCGTGCTTTACAGTTGCTTTGGCAGTTTCCTTTAAAGCTGTGCAGTCCCAAATTTTAAGCTTTATGAATAACCTCACAGCGGCTCCCGGGGGCTCGAGATCATAAGTTGTTTTTTTGGCCGGCAATGTGGCCTTTCCTTATGCTTTTAAGCCCCTTCATAAGTCGCCTTCATTAATCCCCTTTTTACGACAAAATTCCTCAAAAAGTCACACAGTTTTTTACAAAATGTTACTGTATTCACAAAGAATGTGTTAAAATATAAAATTAGGATAGAACCTGGTTCGTAATGACTAGGACGCCAAAGAGTGTCAGGCAAGATCATTTCTTTTTAGGAAAAAGAACTGATTCTTTTGCGTGGCTTAAACTGCTGTGTTAAGAAAAAACTACTTAGACCTTTAACTAAAAATTTAAAAAAGCGAAGTTCGCTTTAAGAAAGCCGAAATAGAGAGAGCCTTCAAAGCTGCGGACATAAGCTGGCCATTTGTGCAAGGAGGAACGAAAAGAAATGTTTGCAAGGGATATAGGGATTGATTTAGGAACGGCGAACGTGCTGATCCACGTTAAAGGCCGCGGAATTGTGCTGAATGAACCGTCTGTTGTGGCGATTGATAAAAATACGAATAAGGTGCTGGCTGTGGGCGAAGAAGCGCGCCGCATGGTCGGCCGTACACCGGGAAATATCATGGCCATCCGTCCGCTGAAAGATGGAGTTATTGCTGACTTTGATGTAACGGAAGCGATGCTGAAACATTTTATCAACAAATTAAACGTCAAAGGCTTTTTGTCCAAGCCCCGTATTTTAATTTGCTGTCCGACAAATGTCACAGGTGTTGAACAGAAGGCGATTAGGGAAGCTGCTGAAAAAAGCGGCGGCAAAAAAGTATACCTTGAAGAAGAGCCAAAGGTAGCTGCGATTGGAGCAGGGATGGATATCTTCCAGCCTAGCGGAAATATGGTCGTGGATATCGGCGGCGGTACAACGGATGTAGCTGTTTTATCTATGGGTGACATTGTTACATCTTCATCCATCAAAATGGCCGGAGATAAGTTTGATAATGAAATCCTTCAGTATATTAAAAAGGCGTACAAGCTCCTAATCGGGGAAAGGACAGCCGAAAATATCAAAACGACAATCGGTACGGTTTTCCCTGGGTCTAAAAGCGAAGAAATGGAGATCCGCGGCCGGGACATGGTTTCAGGTCTTCCAAGAACGATTACCGTTCGTTCAGAAGAAATCCAAGGAGCTTTAAGCGAGTCAGTAGATGTGATCGTACAAGCTGCGAGAAGTGTACTTGAACGTACACCGCCAGAATTATCTGCAGACATCATTGACCGTGGCGTTATTTTAACAGGCGGCGGCGCGCTGCTTCACGGCATTGATCAGCTGCTTGCTGAAGAGCTGAAAGTGCCAGTCCTCATTGCAGAAAATCCAATGGATTGTGTGGCCATCGGAACAGGCATTATGCTTGATAATATTGATAAGCTTCCTAAAAGAAAGCTTATTTAAAAAGAATGAACCTGCCTTGATTGGCGGGTTTTTTCTGTTTTTCCAGCGAAGGGATTCTGCTTCATTGCTGATGCAGTCACTGGTTTAATATCCTATTACTATCGTACATATGTTGAAAAGTTGGTGTGGCGCAAAGTGACTGATATATTGAAAAATTGACCGATAAAATTAAAAACTGACCGATAAACAAAGTCGAACTGACGGATATAACTGGAATAAAAATAAAGATAATGGCTGTTTTTGCAAAGTTACAAACTAGTTTTAATTACTGAGTTGATTGGAGTGGAAGGCACTCGATCCTCGAAAATGCATTCGCATTTTCTTCGTGCGGTGTCTATTCAAAGAAGTTTATTCAATGTCCTGCGGGAAGAGAGGGAGCGGGAGACCCCGTGAAACGCCGAGGAGGCTCCCGTTCCTCCCCGCGGGTTCGCTGCGTGACTGGAGCGGAAATCAACGGGCAAGCTTTAAAAGCCAAAAACAACAATCTATACGAAAAGAGCCAAATAGAAAATTACCACGCGGAAGAGAAATGAAATCCAGATCACTACAATGGCTCATTATCAAAAGATTATTTGTGATAAACATTCCTCTAAACCTGCCGATCAATAAAAGGTACAACTTTTTTCAAATTCTGACTTTTTTCTTCAAATTTTTAATGTTTATTGTCGGAAATTTTCTTATAATAGAAGTATCGTGAATAAGTGTGCGGTTTTGGTTTGAAAATTGGCTTTTCATTTAGAGGTGAACTCGATGTTTAGAGGTTTTTATACGGCGGCTTCCGGGATGCTTGCCCAGCAGCGGAGGACGGAAGTGCTGACAAATAATATGGCTAATGCCAATACCCCGGGGTTTAAGGCTGACCAAACGAGTATGAGGGCTTTTCCCGAGATGCTGCTGCAGCGGTTTGACCAGCAGTCTGTTCCCACTGAAGGCGGCTTGAATCTTCCTTTAAACAAAAGGATCGGCAGCCTTAATACAGGTGTATATATGCAGGAGACCCTGCCATCCTTTATGCAGGGGGATTTAAAGGATACGGGTTTAAACACGGATCTGGCACTTCTGGATATCAATATGCCGATAAATCCCGAAAGCGGTCTAAGAGGTTCGGTTTTTTATACAGTATCAGGTGCAGATGGCCAGCCGCGCTACACAAGAAACGGAAATTTCACAATCGATGGCAATGGCTTTTTAACGACTGCCAGCGGATTATATATTTTGGATAACGAAGGCGAGCGGATTCAGCTTTCAAGCGACAGGTTTACTGTTAATGAGAATGGTATCTTAACCGGTGAAGCTGGCGAAACAGCTAGACTTGGAATTGCCTTTGCTGAAAACCCTGAGAGCTTGAGGAAAGAAGGCGACGGACTGTTCGCTGCTGCTGATGACAGTGTTGTGGAAGATGCCTATAATGCAGATGGTGTACAATTTAAGCTGCAGCAGGGCTATCTGGAACGCTCCAATGTGGATGCATCCAGAACAATGACAGATATGCTGACTGCCTACCGTTCTTTTGAGGCCAATCAAAAGGTCCTTCAGGCCTATGATCGCAGTATGGAAAAAGCGGCAAATGAAGTCGGACGGATCGGGTAAGGTCCCGCAGCAAACCCATTAAGGGGGGAGAAATATGAACAGAACGATGATTACAGCGACCAATACGCTCGCCCAGCTGCAAAAGCAGATGGATATCGTCAGCCACAATATGGCGAATATTGATACAACTGGCTATAAGCGCAAGGAAGCCAATTTTACCGACTTGCTTTTCCAGCAATACAATAACCAAAAGAATCAGGATTTCGAAGCTGAAAGATTAACACCAGCAGGCATTCGGCAGGGTGTTGGGGCAAAGCTGGCGCAATCCCAAATCGTTATGAAGCAGGGAGCACTTAAAGCCACAGAGCGTCCGCTTGATCTGGCTTTTACAAAGGAAGGCCAGTACTTCCGGGTGCTTGAGCAGACAGATGCGGGCACAGCTGTCCGTTTTACAAGAGACGGTGCTTTTTACTTAACACCCGTTTCGGAAAATGAGACAATGCTCGTGACAGGAGACGGTTATCCTGTCCTTGATGAAAATAACAATTCAATTATAATAAATGGACAAGCTAAAAATTATAATGTAACTGAAAATGGACGTTTTATAGCAGAAGCGGCAAATGGTGATGTGCAGGAGTTTAATCTAAGTGTTGTCCAAATGAACAAGCCGCAATTTCTCGAGCAAAAAGGCGGGAATTTGCTTGGGCTTCCAGATGGAATCGAGGGCGAGGAGATTTTTACCGAGCTGAACGGAGCTCTCCGCGGCCAAGTTGGAATGGCACAAGGCGCTCTTGAACAATCCAACGTAGACATGTCCAAAGAGATGACAGATTTGATCAACCTGCAGCGTGCTTATCAATTTCAATCAAGATCCGTGTCAATGGCCGATCAAATGATGGGCCTCATTAACGGAATACGTTAGGTAAAAGGGGAAAGTAGAATGTCTGTAAACAACAGTAATCAAGAAGCAGTCAAGACGCGCGAACAACTGAAGAAAGAACGCAGCAAAGAAGAAGCACCGCGTAAAGGGCGGATTCGCGTTCGCCTTATTCCAATCTGGCTTCGGATTATTATTGTAGCACTTTTAATTTTCCTGAGCGTTATGGCCGGAGCCGCTGTCGGATACGGGGTATTGGGCAACGGAGAAGTGAAGGACATTTTCACAAAATCAACGTGGACACATATAATGGAGCTGGTTGAAAAGGAATAGAAGCAAAGAAGGAGGGCGCTGGCCTTCTTTTTTTGTGAGAGGCTATGTTAAATCGCATGGTATGAGACTCCCGCGGTAGAAGCGAGCCAGCGGTAACCCCACAGGATTATTGCTTAACATGGAAAAGCGAGGGCGTGGAGTGGAAATCAGCAGACTAGGTTAACGGAGCTATTTTGTAAGAAAGCAGAGGATCTGTCCTCTGCTTTCTTTAGTGGCAATCCCAATTGAAGATAACATTTGAAAAATTAAGGTTTTTCAAATCTGCTTTCTTAATAAAAAAGTTAGCTGTGCCTTCGTCTCCAAACATAAAATGCCGGAAATTCACCTAAAATCAGCCACCCCTTTGCCAAAGCCGCTTTTTTTAGTAAAATAAGTGTAAGCTATTGTTAGTATCTGGTACTAATTATTACATACCTATGAGGGAGCGAAAGTCATTGAAATTAAATGTTGAAGAAATTAAAGAAATTATTCCGCACCGTTATCCTTTTTTGTTTGTGGATTCCATTGAAGAGCTGGAGCCTGGAAAAAGAGCAGTTGGGAAGAAGAATGTGAGTGCGAACGAGGAAGTTTTTAATGGTCATTTTCCTAATTACAACGTATTTCCCGGCTGCCTTACTTTGGAAGCGTGCGCTCAAACTGGTGCGGTAGCTCTGCTGTCTCTTGATGAATATAAAGGAAAGCTGGCATTTTTCGCTGGTGTTGAAAAATGCCGATGGAAGCGCCAGGTCCGCCCGGGAGATACACTCATCATGGAAGTCGAATTACTCTCTGTCCGCAGAGGAATTGGAAAAGGAAAAGCAGTTGCCAAAGTGGGCGATGAAGTGGCGATGGAAGCCGAGATTATGTTTGCGATTGAACGATAATATCTATTGAAAATCCCGTACATGCTGTGCGGGATTTTTTTTATGAAAAAAGCAATTAAAAAGAAACAAAAAATCTATGCAAGTTGTTTCAGTTTTTGGGAAATATAAAGGAAGACCAGTGCAGCAGGTCAACAAATACAACTTAGGAAAGGAGCTTTTACGATGAATAAAAAGCTTTTAAAACTTATCGGAGGTTCTGTCCTTTCAGCAATGCTTTTAGCAGGCTGTGCCACAGATGACCAGGAGCCGCCGCCAGAAGACGATACAATCATGGAAGATGAAAATGGCGGTATGAATGGTGAAAATGGCGACGTGACCAACGAATTAAATGAGAACGGCGGGGACAATGACATCAACACTGACGATGACGGTGATGTTATGGAAGACAACAACGAGCCGGGCGAAGATGCTGTAGAAGACAATCTTGATATGCAAGACGAAAATAATAAAGATCAGTAATAAAGGCAAGGGACAGGGGAACCTGTCCTTTTTCTGTTTAAAAAAATGGATCTTTTACCATATATTGAGCATGTTTTTTAGTTTTTCCTGCACACTTATGGTAACGTATTTATGATATGATTAAAGATAAGAATTATATGGATATATAGATTAGATTTAACAATTGGGGGGTACTTTTACAAGGATGGCGTTTAAAGATCTTTCTCAGGGGATAAAAATCAGCATTTCTCGTTCGATCACCACTTCATTTGAATCTTATATGAGCGGAATTAATTGGAATGAAGATAAATTTAATATGCAAAACTTTGTAGCAGAATGGCGCGAATACATAATCAACCACGCATCCTGGTATAGCCAGATCAGCGAGGAGACGAAAGCGGATCCTGTTTTTCATGAACAGCTGGCTGTCAAAATCAATGAAGTCATCAATAAGATCTTATCTGAAAAGCCGTCAGAGAAGCAAATGGATGAGATAGCAGAGCTTCAGGAACAGCTTGAAGAAAACTATGACTATTCCTGTAAAATGGAAGCCAAGTATGTCATTGAAGTGATGAAGGAAGAGCTAAAAAAAAAGCGCAGCAGCTAATGCCTGCTGGGGAAGAGGAGCTTAAGATTGCCTCTATTCTTTATTACAAGGCTTATCAAGAGGATCTTCCATTGCTCAATTACCGCAAACAGGATGTCGAATATATTATAGAACAGCTTCATTTAAAGCTGACAGATGGTACGGACGTATTTGACAGTGTGTTAGTGCATTAATATATATAAATAATAAAAACTCCCGTCTTTATTGAACGGGAGTTTCTTTATTTTGTTTCTTGGCAGCGGCAAGGCGCGGTTTGCTTTGCATCTTGTCTTTAAACTCATCAAGGAGATTGTCACCCTTAAAGCCTTTCCCGAGCAGGTCCTGAAGCAATAGTTCGGCGTAATCGTTTTTCGTTCTTTTTAAAGAGCCTTCAAAAAGGATGCTAATGTGGTTTTCAAGTTCTTTGATAGAGGTAATTTTCGTCTGGAATGCAGCCGGATCATTTTCTCGCTTCGTAATGACCACTTGGATTATTAACTCGTCCTTATTGTCAGCACGTTTTTTAAAATAATCAATATATGACTTATCAATATAGGCTTCAAGCAGCCAGTTGCTCTTTTCGTCTTCTTTATTAATGATTAATCCATCATCCAATTCAATATCAACCAGACCGTCTTCTTCCACTAACTGCAGGGAAACAAGTTTAAATGTTTTCATCCTTTACCTCCATCTCTTTTTTATTAATCATTCTTTTCCGATAATTATATATAGAAATTATAACACAGGAGTGGCTGAAAGCGAATTTGGCGGTTTGTCGAATTTTATTTATCTGGGCAGTAAAAATTGAATTTTCAAGGGATTTTTCTGAAAAAAGGGGCTGAAAATTAAACTTTGGAGGGTGTTTTTGTAAAAAAAGCGCAATTAAAATCTAATTTTGGCATTTTTACACCGAAGTGTATCTGCAGTTATGATGGGATCATCAAGAAAGGAGTTGAATATATGATAAACCAAGTCACACTGGTCGGCAGGCTGACGAGGGATCCGGAATTGAAACGGACGCAGGAAGGAATCCCTGTTACGAATGTTACTCTGGCAGTCAATCGCCATTACCGAAACCAGCAAGGTGTAATCGATGCCGATTTTGTGCAATGCACATTATGGAAAAAGACAGCGGAGAACACCTCCCAATATTGCCGCAAGGGTTCACTGATCGGGATTACAGGGAGAATCCAAACGAGGCATTATGATAATCAGGAGAAAAAACGGATATACGTAACAGAAGTGGTAGCGGAGTCCGTCCGGTTTCTTGATCAGCGGAAGGCGGAAGAGGTTCCTGTAACAAAGGAGGAGCTGCCTTTTGAACAGAGTATCAGATAGAGAACAAACACTTGAATCCCTGCTTGAAAGCCTGATAAAAATGCTGGGCAGATCCAACCAAAGAGTAGATGACCTCAGCAAGCGCGTCATTCAGCTCGAATACCTCCTCCGGGAAACCGTCATGCAAAACGGCCATTCCCAGGAACCGCCCCCGTCAAGACGACTCACCATCATGAATTAACCATCCCGCAAATAAATGTCCACTATTTTTCCTTCCCTATAGAGAATCAATAAACTCCCCGTAACTTCCCCGCCTATTCCCGGTACATAATGTGCCGGGAGTTTTTTTGGCTTTTAGATGGTACCAGGTACCACCCGAATTTTGTCGAAAAAAACAAAAGCCGCCAAGCCCGGCTTTGATAAGGGGGCTTGGCGGCTGATAGGCGTACTTGATTATATGGGGCTGAGTTGATGATAAAGGTATTTCCGGCTATAGTTCATCATTTTATAACTTTACGGTCACTTTTAAGATATATCGGTCACTTCGCATTAGCTCAAGGGTTTGAATGCCGTCAAGGTTCCGCATCAGCCCCTATGTGAGATGAACCAGTTCCCGCAAATCATCAGTTGAGAGCTCGGTAATCCAATTTTCGCTCGTAATAATTTGATCATTAAGCGATTGCTTTTTCTCAAGCATGGCATCGATTTTTTCTTCAAGTGTACCGGTCGCGATCATTTTATGAACATGGACAAAGCGTTTTTGCCCGATTCGGTAGGCACGGTCAGTAGCCTGGTTTTCAACGGCCGGATTCCACCAGCGGTCATAGTGGATGACATGGTTGGCCGCTGTCAGGTTCAGACCCGTTCCGCCTGCTTTAAGAGACAGCAGGAATACAGGGAATTCGTTATTCTGGAATCGAGTAATCATTTGGTCGCGTTCATTTTTCGGCACGCTTCCGTTTAAGAATGGCACATCAAAGCCGAATTGCTTTTTAATTTGGCGTGCGATCATATTGCCCATTTCGATATACTGGGTAAAAATAAGGCAGCTTTCACCCTGTTCGTGAACAGCGCCAACAAGTTCGCTCAGTTTTTCAAGCTTAACAGAGCGCTCCAGCACATGCTTCGGCTTTTCCTCTTTTAAATAGAGGGCAGGGTGGTTGCATAGCTGTTTCAAGCGGCTTAATAATTGTAAAATTAAGCCCTTGCGCTCAAAGCCGGACAGCTTTTCGATCTGCGCGAACGTATCCTGAACGAGCTGTTCATACAAGGACGCCTGCTCAGCTGTGAGCGGGCAGTATTCCTTTTGCTCGAGCTTATCCGGCAGGTTCAGCGCCACTTCCTCGTCCTTCTTCGTGCGGCGCAGCAGGAACGGCCGGATATAAGCCTGGAGCTGCTTCACTTTGTCTTTGTCATCCTCTTTTTCAATTGGAAGAACAAACCGCTTCTGAAACTGCCCAATGCTGCCGAGATAGCCGTGATTCGTAAAATCGAAAATGGACCAAAGCTCGGTCAGGCGGTTTTCCATCGGGGTTCCTGTAAGCGCAATATGATGCTTGCCCTTTAATTTGCGTACGGCTCTGGATTGTTTCGTTTGGGCATTTTTTATATTTTGAGCTTCGTCAATGCTGATGGAGCTCCATTCAATGGTTTCAAAATCTGCGAGATCCATATGGGTCAGCCCGTAGGATGTCAGGACAATATCAGATTCCATTACTTTTTCAGAAAAGCTGTCGCCCTTCAGCCGGTTAGAGCCGTAATGGAGATACACACTCAAATTAGGTGCAAATCGCTCAATTTCCTTCTGCCAGTTTCCGAGCACAGACGTCGGGCAGATAATGAGCGCAGGGCCGCTTTCTTCCTGTTTTTTTACTTTCAACAGGTAGGAAATCAGCTGAATGGTTTTTCCGAGCCCCATGTCGTCGGCAAGGATGGCACCAAAACCATACCGGCGCAAAAACAGCAGCCAGCTCATGCCCAGCTTCTGATAGGGGCGAAGGTCGCCTTGGAAGGTGGCAGGTACGTCTTCAAGCGGAAGGTTTTTAATATCGCGAAGCTGCTTGACCATTTGCTTCCATTGGCGGTTCAGCTCAATTTGAATCCGCGCGAACGCTTTTGGATTGTCGAGTTCGTCTTCCTGCTGGGTTTCTTCTGCCATGAGCTCCTGCTCAATCAGGTCACGGACATGCAGACCTTCCTTTTCCGCTTTCTTCATTAAATCCTGGATATGCCGGACGAAATGGGGATCCAGCTTGATCCAGCGGCCGCGAATATAGACAAGACGCCTTTTTTCCTCCACCATGCCGCGGAATTCTTCCTCTGATAAATCCACGCCGTTCATGGAAAAACGCCAGTCATAATCAAGCATGGACTGCAGTCCGACAAAGGATGGGCGATGGCTGCCGGCTCCTTTTACTTTTGCTTTTACCTTCAGGCTCGCGTTTTTCATCGCCTGCCACCAGGAAGGAAGCAGGATTTCAACACCAAGCGCCAGCAGGGTTTCGCTCGCTTCAGTCAGGAATGTCCAGGCTTCATCCTCGGTGAGCTGTGACGTAATCTGGCCACTTTTGCCCTCAAGCCATGGAAAAAGCTCAAGCCAGCGGCCGATCTCTTTTTCAATCGTATTCTCATAATCGTGCCAGGAGCGGGGATAGTTTGAATAATCCTTGTAATCGACAAACACATCCGGATCCTTTTTCCCGCGGAGGAAAATGTTTAGGTCCCAGCTTGTATCGATATCACCCGGCTCCTCGAGCTTCAGCCCGATTGAAAAAGGGGCTTCGTTTGATTTAACTCCAATCCATTCCTGCCAGCTTTCTTCATCAAAGTAGGCGGCAAGATCACGTGGAGAGAGATGCTCACTCCGCAACGCCTCAAGCTTTTCGCCAAACTGAGCCTTTGTTTCACGATTTTGGTTCATATAGCCATCAAGGGAGTAATGAAATAAATCTCCAATAAACTCTCTGACAGGAGCGCTTTCGACTTTTTGCTCCCAAAAGTTTGAGCCGAATTCCGTAATGACACTTTCCGGGAGTGCCCAGCGGAACTGATCATTTTCCCAGGCGGCAAAGTCCGGCATCCATTCTTTTTCTAAAATGGCATCATGAAGAGCATGAGATGCGGCCAGCAGAATTTGGGCAGTATCATCCCAATCCCAATCAATAAGCCGGTTGAACTGTTCAGCCGCAAATAGGGTTACAAGCTGCCAGCCGCTCACCGAAATCCCATTGATTCCGTCCACGTTTTCAATATTAAGCATCGTTCCGAAAAAGCTTTCTTTATGATGATTAAAAAGAAGCGGCTTCCATTCTTTGGATGAAAGGAGGCGGCCTTCTTCATTTACGGCAAAAATTAGATAGCGGTCATGGGTTATCGGTTTGACTTTCACATGGAGAAATCTCGTTTTAAGCATCGATTAGCTTACCCCTTTTGCATTCTTCCTGAAAGGCGCGGAGACGTTTCGTTTTTTCGAGCAGCATTTCAAGGAAAAGCTGCCAGTCTTCCTGGCGTTTCAGCTTGTTGTACAGGGTGCGAAGCTTTTTCATTTTCCGGACGGCCTCGCGGTAATGATCCCTGTTTTTCAGATTAATATGGTCCTGGATGGCATGATGGTAGAGCGGCAGCAGGATTTCAGGCTCTCTTTTGCTTATTTCTTTAATCCGATCCTTGCCGAGCGAATCAATATCAAAGCCGATGAATGCCTGCAAGTCAGCCCATTTGTCGAACTCGCCTTTTTCAAACAGCAGGTATTCATAATCGTTATAGCTATAAGGCAGTGTTTCCATTAAGGCTTTTTCGAAAAGGTCCAGCCTGCCGGTTTCTATGCAGTATGGTGAAATGGCTTTGATCGCAAGCCTTGTAAAATCCATGTTGGCATAATAGTCACCGGACATTTTTAAGTAATCCCGTAATTTATGGATGAATGCTTCCACATATGGCTCCATCCGGTTCCAGTCCTTTTGCGCTGAAAAATAGTCGAGCCAGTAGAGCAGGTAAGGCGTCATCGTTTCGTTCGGGACATTTAAAACACTGAGTGCCTGCTCTTCAATGCGTTCAAGGATGTTAAGGTGGATAAAGCCCACGGTAGAAGGCAGGCTTGGCGTTTCATCCTCTTTGTAAAAGGAGTCAAGCTTTTCGATCTCTGCTTCACGCCATTCTTTCTTTTTGAAAAAGTGCGTCCATAACAGTCTGTATAAATGAGCCCGTTCATATTCCAATTCAAAAGAACCGGTAATGAGCCCGGTTGAATCGTCCTTCAGCTTTTCAATAAATTGATCGAAAGCAAAGGGAAGGGAATGCACGGACAATTTGTTCATAATTTCAACCGAATCATCCATCAGCGACTGATAGAGATGGCGGTAATAGCGGTCAATCATTTCCTCATGATGACCGTACTTCATGCTGAGCGCCATCAGCTTTTTAAAAGAAAAGACATAGCCGACAAGCAGATAAAGCAGCTTCCATTCCTGTTCAACCGGTGCGCCGGCTTTCATGCGGCGCAAGTAGACATGAAAGAGCTCGGGAAGGACATATGGCCGCGGTTCGCCCTGTTTTTCCATCAGCTCTGTAAAGCTTTCGTCAAATGTTGAAATCCAACGGTCATAATCAGCCTGCAGCTTGCCTGACGATTTCAGGAGATCCTTCGCTCGTTTGAGGCCCCAGTCCTTGGCTGTCTGCTTTTCCTTAATCGGCTTCCGCCAATCTTCAATCCACATAGATACACTTCTGGCTTTGGAAAGAAGCTGCAGAAAAACAGCAATCTGATGGCGGCAAAATCCTTCTGCCGGGCAGGAGCATTCACTTAAATGAATAAATTCAAGATCAAGCTCAACCTTAGCCTGGGTTACATCCTGGACTGTGGCCACAACCTTATCGCCCTCAAAACGAAGCTGATACACAAGCCCCTGCCGAAAAAGCATCAGCCCCTTCTGGACAAGCCGCACATCCTCCTCATTCTCCGCCCGCAGCAAACCCTTCAATTCATTCGCTGCAAACTCCAAAGGCTCCAAAAACCGCTCCGGAATCATCACTTAACCTCCCTCGGTACCAGGTACCACCCGAATTTTGTCGAATCATATCAGCGGCAAAATTTAATGGATCGCCGCTTTGTGGTGGTTTGGTACCCTGTAAAGTACATTCCTTTATTATAGCATTTAGGAGGGTGAGAATGAAGGAGGGAAGCGAACGGAAAAATTTTTGTTCGAATTTATCCAGTGCAGCTTCATTAGGATTAAGTGATGTTTTCTGAATATTTATATTGTTTATGAAATTTATGTAAGAAAGTGGTATCATGAATATATTGAATTTAATGCTTTAGAGAAACTGGGTGAAAAAATGGGTGCCGTAACAGCAATAAGAAGTGAAAAGCAGAAGTATACGTTCCGGGAGGCCGGTTTTAAAAGGATTATGTTTGCCTTAACCTGTGCCTCGATTCTGAATTTTGCAGGCTTATACTTTGTGCATCCGATTATGCCGCTGCTGGTACGTTCCTACAACATTAGCTCTGCAGCTTCAGGTCTTGCGTTATCTGTGGCCGTTATCTCTATGATTATAGGATTGTTGTTTTTTGGGTTTTTATCCGACCGGATGGGGCGTACGCGTATTATGCATATTACGCTGGTATGCACCATGATTCCGTTATTATTAATGCCGCTTGTGCCAAGCTTTGAAATTTTCCTGGTGCTCAGATTTGTGCAGGGGTTCTTCATGGCAGGATTGCCGGCAGCGGCCATTGCTTATATCAGTGAGGAAGTCGCACCGGGCAGCATCAATCTTGGCATTACTCTCTACATTGCTGCGAATGGCATTGGAGGGATGATCGGGAGAATCGTTACGGGCTATATGGCGGATCGAACGAGCTGGCAAATATCTATCTATATTCTGTTTGGGTTTTCCATTCTATTATTTTTGCTATACTTTATCACACTTCCAAAATCGCATTTCTTCCAGGAAAGCGAAATCTCTTTTAAAAAAGATCTTACCGGAATGCTGTCCCATCTGAACAATAAGCTGCTTTTTCCCGCCTTTGCAATGGGAATCCTCCTGCAGTTCTCTTTTACAGGTGTCTGGTCCTATCTCCCGTTCTATCTTGAGAGGGAACCTTTTGGGTTAGCAGTGAAAGACATATCGTTTACGTATCTGGCCTACACCTTGGGGATGATCGGACCGATTTTAGCAGGGCGAATGTCTATTTTTATGAAAAAAACAACCCTTGTCTCGTTCGGCACGCTAATTTTAATAAGCGGATCTCTCTTAACCAATGTTCATTCACTTTCACTCGTAGTAGTGGGGCTTTGTTTAACCTGCTTCGGCTTCTTTATCGCCCACTCCCTCATGGCAGCCATCGTAAATGAACGTGCCACTCACCACAAAGGCGGCGCATCCAGCCTCTATCTGGTAAGCTACTATCTCGGCGTTGCAACCGGCGGATCGCTTACCGGTCTCATCTGGCAAAACATCGGCTGGACTGGGGTCACTGCCGTTTCGCTGGGACTCATTCCGATTGTGCTGTGGCTGACAGGCAGTTATGGCAGGGTGTATCGGTTGTTAAAAACAGATGAATGAAACTGGAGAGCTTCTTTGATTGAGGCTTTCCAGTTTTTATTTGAACCATGAAAGCATCAGTTTTTTTTCAGGATAAGTTGTGACGGTCCAAATGGTGTGCGTGAATTTAACATGTGAAACATATGCTTAATACCTTGGTGGCAGGTTGATTCCCTTATCAACAATGCAGCAGGCTAAGGGGCTGTATAGGTTTCAAGCCTTTATGAAAGGATAGAGGTATCTGAATATTTGGAGGGAATCCGTTGTTTAACTGGCTTAGAAAAAAGAATGCGCCACAAGCGGCAGGCATGAATTTTGATCTGGAAGAAGTGGAACCGTTACTGAAAAGGTTAAACTCTATTTTGGATACTGGTTTTAAAGAAAGTGATAGGAAAGAGATACAGTCCCAAATAAATCAAATGAGTACAGACCATGAAGTGAAAGAAATTGGTACGTATAAAGTTGTTTATAAAGGTAAGCAAGCGCAAATTCGAATCGAAGCAGAGATTCATATTGAAGGTGATTCACGGGAAGTTGTTTTAAATATGTATAGCCAGCCTAAGCTCGTTCAGGCGATAGATGAAAAAATGCTAGAGCATTCGGATGAATTAGAGGCACTATCGGAGTAATGCTTAAAAGCGAGCCATCCGGCTCTTTTCCAATATAATTTATAAAACTTAATCAACAAACGGAGCACCACTTGAAATCATTCAAAACATCCCCGAAAGAGTACACTAAGTGAAAAGATGGCCTGCCGGCAACATCTGGCAAAACATCGGCTGGGCAGGAGTCACAGCGGATATTTTTTCAGAATGTGAAAAGGGATAGGGCATTTGGACTTATTTGTAGATAACATTTTATTTAATAATGACTATCGCTGGGACTCATTCCGATTGTGCTGTGGCTGACAGGAAGTTATAGGAAGCTTGTTCAATGGGGGCGGGGTGTTTAATAGCACAAAAAGGGTGTCAGGAAATTGACACCCTTTTGCTTATGAAAATTAGCGAGGATCCCTTTCTTTCCCTGTCTTAAGGTCAACAACTTTTACTGGATTTTCAGGAGCTTCAATCGTTTTGCTTTCCGGTGCAGCATGGCCGTTTTCTACCCAGTCGACAAGCAGGTCAAAGGACTGGTGAGCGTACGGCAGTAGAGGCTGAAGCTCTTTATCCGGATCTGTGCCCGCATTCCAGACAAGGCTGTCGACATGGTTGCCGTTCTCAATGGTATAAAGTCTGTGCAGGTCCTGCTTTCCGGCCTTCTGTACCAGCTTTTGATAGCCTTCTGCGTGGATGTCCGGGAAAATAAGCGCATCAAGTGAACCGGTAAAAGAGATCAGAGGGACATCAATATCACCTGTGTTGGCAACCTCTTTGATATTTTCCTTAACATCCTTTGGCCGGGTAATATACTTGTAATCTTCAAAAATAGGATCATATGAACGATCTCTCACACCATTTACGAAGTTCAAGTATTTGCTCCAATGCGTTCGCTCTGGAGCTTCCGGATCAAAGTGGTCCCTGTAAATATTGAGTGATACAAACCAGTATGCCTGGTCATGATAGGCCCACAGTTTTTCGGACCCTTTTGGCAAGCCTGCTTTGTACAGTTCTTTGATGGCTTTTTGCTGTTGGATGCCGCTTCCATATAATGCTTCCTCGGCATTATTGACAACAGTTGTCAGCGAACTGATTAAGTTAGGCTTTTTTTCGGTCCATAAAACGCCTTCCCAATCAACGCCTCCATCAAAAAGGCGCGGTTCACCTGTTTTTTCCGGATCGTCATTTTCCAGGGCATATCGGACCACATAGCCGCCATTTGATATTCCCATCGCATATGTAGGCACTCTGTGCTGTTCCGTAATTAAGTCACTTGCCGGATTAGAGTCATCTGCCGGATCGATCAGCTGATCAGAATGATGATTGATTAAGTACTGCTGTGCCGCTTTCGTGATTTGGCGGAAGCGCTGATGCCATTCTGCTACGCTATCATCCTCATCGGCCAGGGCATTTTTAACCTTTGCTAACGGATCATCATCATAGGCCACGCCCTGGGTTCCTTTATCGATCGCTGCAAAAGCATATCCTTTTTCCAGGACATAATCGCTAAAAAGCAAGTCAGTAGACGTTTCGTTTCTTGTGGCCGGGATGCCGGATACCACCAGCTTGCCATTCCAATCATCCGGAACCCTGATCACAAACTGTGCATCTTCAAACACACCGTTTACCTGTGTCCCGGTCACTTCAGCCGGTTTATACATTTGATGCCAGCCCGTACCCTCCGCAGCATTTCCCCAATGATATGGGGTAAGGCCGATATTTCCGTACAGGAGTGCTTGCTCATATTGCTTCGGATTCCTGGTGGCCAGCCAGTTGTTGTCCACTCCGTTAAAGTAGGCTTCCGTTACAGAATGCGCACCAGGAATAACAGCCTGGGATTCCAAGACGGATTGCTCAGCAAAACTGGTGGCAGGAATTAGAGAGAAGCTTAAGGCAGAGGCTAAAGAAAACGCTATCAATTTCCTTTTCAGATAAATCCCTTCCCTTCATTTAAACTCATACAATCTAATTCTACTTTTCCTAAACTTTGGAAGCATGGGCATTACTTATCATTTATTTGAATTTTTAGATTCTTATGGTACCAGGTACCTATACCAGTCACTAGACCACTAAACATCGTTATAGTATTGGAAACCGCTATTTGGAAGCGAGATTTTCAATTTTGAGCTCTTTAATCATCCAGCTGCAGTACTGCTGTTTTTGCATATTTGTATCTTCGCCTGAAAACAGTTCTGTTATGGGAGTAAGCGTAATATAGGAAGGCTTCTTCATTCTGGGGTAAAAATAATAGGAAAAGCTGGACCAGCGGTAGTTTTGGGGAGCGGCTGCAATATTGGCTTCTACAGGATTCATGTGAATATAGCGGCTGACTTCCAGAAGGCCATATAGATCATAAATAGGTTTGCTGAAAAAGCGTTCTTCGAATAAATGACCGCTTACCTCATATTTTTTGTTGTAGTAATCCGCATAGGATTTATTGATCTTTCTCATAACCTTGGAGAGGGATACTTCCTGGGATCTCAACAAGAGGTGGTAGTGATTTGACATTAAGCAGTAGCTGGCAATTTCGAGGTTTGTAGAACGGTGAGTGTAGTCAAGAATGTTCAAAAATGAAATAAAATCCAAATCCTCCTCAAACAAATTAGCCCTCCAATTTCCGCGGCTGACCACATGGTGAAAATGCTCCGGACTCCATATTCTATTAGGGCGAACCATCTATTTATCTCCTTTCATATTAATATCAATAATAAGAATTCTCCTTAGTTACTAAAATATCCTTTTAATTCGACAAAATTCGGGTGGTACCTGGTACCATAAAATTAATCATTACATAACTTTTTCCATTTGAGCTTCGTCTAAAGGTTGAGGTTGAGTTAGGGTTTGGAGAGGAGGGTTAGGATGGATAGGCATCGTGTGATTGCGGATTTGATGGACCGGTATGGGACAGAGGTTCTTCATTTGGCATATTCGTATGTGAGAAACAGGCAGACGGCAGAGGATTTGGCACAGGAGATTTTTATAAAGTGCTATGAAAAGCTAGATTCGTTTGAAGGGAATGCTGCTATTGAGACATGGCTTTATAGGGTTGCAGTTAATCATTGTAAGGATTATCTAAAGAGCTGGCATCATCGGAAAATGCTGGTCACGGGTTATATTTCTTCTTTTATAACAGCCAAACATTCTGGGGCAGAGCGGCAGTATTTTGAGAAATGGCACAAGAGTGAACTAATTGAAGCTGTCTTCATGCTGCCAATTAAGTATCGAGAAATGATCTTTTTATATTATTTTAAAGAATATTCACAAGGGGAGATCAGTGAAATTTTAGGTTTGAATTTAAGCACAGTTAAAGCCCGCATGGTTAGAGGAAGGGAATTACTCAAGAATTTAATGACAGAAAGGGGTGGAGGAGATGGAGAAGGATTTGAAAAAGATAAAAGATCAAATGCATAACGAAGAACTGGCTGGATTTGTGTTTACCAATGAAATGAAACGGAACGTGATATCTAAAATAGAGATGAAGAATAAAGGAAAGGGAGGGATCTTAAAAGTGAAAAAATGGATTCCAGTGGCCATTACTGCAGCTTTTTTAATCGTTTCATCTGCTGGAATCTATAAGCTGACGGCAATGGATTCACCGCCTCAAAATGCAGGCCCGAGTGTTGAAACCCCTCCTGTGGAAAAAGAAGAGAAGAAACCAGAGCTAATTTCCCCTGCATACATTCCCGAGGGATATATTTTTAAACATACACGAACAAAGGACGAAGTTTACGAGCATGTGTATGTTAATGAAGCAAATCAAGAAGAGTTTTTCAGTTATCGTATGCAAAAAGACGAACCGGACTTTAACACTGCAAGCTCAAATAATATTCCTTTGGCTTCCAACCTGCTGGGAAGTAAGTTTGAAGCAGAAGAATTGCATACGGCACTTGTTTGGGAGGATGAAGGCTATTATCAGATTGTCGAGCAGGGAGGGGCTATGTCCGAAGTTGACCTTTTGAAAATTGTGGATTCGATTATTACAGAAAAGGGCTATGAATCCTATTTGAAAGAGGATATCGCTGAACTTGAGGCTCAGCTGGAAGAGGAGAATCAGGAGAGCGAACCAGGTACTACTCAGCACGAAGATCAGGAGAATGATGCAGCGGTTGAAGGTGAAGATAAAGTAATCGAACAGGAAACAACGGGGCCTTCTATTACCGAAAGCGAAGCTATTAATTTGCTGAAAAAATTCTACGAGACTGAGGATAAAGTTTTGAGAGATTTTGGTGATGAATATAAGCATCAAAGCTATCAAACAAAAGAGCAATTCTATCAAGAATTTACTGGCTTTATGAAACGGGATCTCATAGAAAAACTGTATCACTATAGGTTAGAAGAGAGAGGCGATGGCTTATACCATCTTCCTATGGACGGATTTGTTGTTTTTCAGGAAGGGAAGCCGTACCAGTTTGAAAAAGAAGAGAACGGCCAATACAGCCTCACTCAAAGCTATGACAGTGACCTCCACGGCAAAGGAACTTTCCAAGCCACATTCAGTTACCAAAACGGAGAATGGATCATTTCAGATCACGGGAGTTTGTAAAAGTACCAGGTACCTATACCAGTTGCGCCAACTGGTATAGGTACCTGGTACCATTTTATGAAGGCGCTTGCACAAAATTATGGTAATTTACAAAACTTTTACTCTTTTTACATGTGAATCTGGTAGAATAGTTTTGGTAGAAAAATTTAGTAGTTTTATAGGGGGAAATTGACATGTTAAGGAAGTATGGGAAAAAGGTTGTAAGTATTGCCTTGGCTTCTGCATTGAGTGTTGGCGCATTTGCTGCTCCTTTTAGCACAAGCTTTGTTCAGGCTGAGACAGAGAATATTAAAGTTCAGCTTTTGGGCGTTAACGACCTGCATGGCCAGATTGATTACAACTCGACTATTGATTTGGATGGCGATGGTACAAAGGAAAGTAAAATCGGCGGAATTGAATATACAGCTCAATACATAGCAGAACGTGAAGCGACTAATCCGAACTCATTGCTGGTTCATGCTGGTGATATGGTAGGCGGAAGCCCGCTCATCTCTGCATCTTTCCAGGACGAGCCTACGATTGAGATTCTTGAAGCAATGGGCTTTGATGCTGGTACAGTGGGTAACCACGAATTTGATGAAGGTATCGCTGAATTGCATCGTATGGTAAATGGCGGCGAGCATCCAAAAGGAACTAAAGGATACGACGGGATCGACTTCCCAATGATCGCAGCAAACGCTTATGACAAATCTACGGGCAAGCTTTTATTGGATCCATATCATATTGCTGAAGTCGGCGGTGCGAAAATCGGATTCATCGGTGTAGTAACACAAGAAACTCCGTTTATGATCGTCCAGGCAGGCAATGAAAACCTTCAAATCACTGATGAAGTGGAAGCAATCAATAAATATACAAAAGAACTAAAAGACCAGGGTGTTAGTGCAATTGTCGTGCTTGCTCATAACCCAACAACTCAGGATAACAACAACGCAACATACGATGCTTCAGTTATCGCAGAAAAAGTAGATGACGAAGTCGATGTTATTTTTGCTGCCCATAACCACGTAAAAGTAGATAAAATGGTTGATAATAAGCTAATTGTACAAGCCTATTCATATGGAACAGCTTTCTCTGATGTGGATTTAGAAATCGATCCTGTTTCAGGCGACATTGTTAAAAAGGAAGCAGAAGTCGTAACGGTCATCCAGAAGGATGTTGAGCCGCATGCTGAGGTTAAAGCGATCCTGGACAAATATGAAGAGCTGGTTAAGCCGATCAAGGAGCAAGTCATTAACGAAGCAGCTGTTGAAATGACAGGCAAATACCCAAGCCGTGGACCTGTTGGTGACCATGGAATTGGAAACATGATTGCAGACGGCATGAAAGTGGCGATGGACGCTGACTTCGCAATGATGAACGGCGGCGGAATCCGTGCTGGAATTGACGCTGGCCAAATCACACTTGGCGATCTTTTCACAGTACAGCCCTTCGGAAATGTTCTCAATAAAGTAAGCCTGACTGGTGCAGAAATCGAGCAAGTGTTAAACACTCAAATCGACCCTGTTCGCGGACTTGATTTCCTTATTTCTGGATTTAAGTACACTTGGAACGGCAAAACAAATAAAGTAGTAGACATTATGCTTCCGGACGGAACAAAGATTGATAAAAGCAAAGAATACACAGTTGTTGTAAACAACTATATGTATGGAAATCCGCAATATAAAATTTCTGAGCTTGCTGATAACAAATTTGAAACAGGACCGGAAGACCTTCAAGCAACAATCGATTATGTAAAATCTCTTCCAAGTCCTGTTAAGTATGAAGCAGAAGGCCGTATCAGTGAAGTGACAGTTGAGGACGTTACTCCTTTTGAAGATGTAAGCGAAGACCACTGGGCTTATGAGTTCGTTACAGACCTCCAAGCAAAAGGCATCATCAAAGGTACATCAGAAACTACGTTCTCTCCAAGCGAGAGCCTGACCCGTACTCAGTTCGCTTCATTGCTGGTGCGCTCACTTGAGCTTACAGCGGATCAAGCAGCGCCATTTAAAGATTTAGGAAAACTTCCTGAAGATATTAAAGCTGAAATTAATGCTGCCTATGCAAATGGATTAATCAAAGGAACAACTGCTGAAACGTTCGAGCCTAAGAAAGCAATCACTCGTGCAGAAATGGTGACAATGCTAATCCGTGCATACAACCTGAAGAACGATACTGATTACAAAGCAAAAGAAACATCATTTGAAGACATTCAAAAGCTTAATGCTGAAATGAAAAATGCTGTTGCAGCAGCTGAAGAGCTTGGGTACGTTGTTGGATTTGGCGACCTCTTCAAACCAACAGAAACAGCAACACGTGCACAAAGTGCCAAAGTATTATCTCTATTCCTAAAATAATAGAATCATAGAATGAAAGAAGCTGACTCGCCTTAGAGTCAGCTTTTTTTCATTGCTAAAAGTACCAGGTACCTATACCAGTTGGCACAACTGGTATAGGTACCTGGTACCCCTCCTATAATTGAAACTTTATGCGGAGTTTTTTCTTTGTTAGGAAGGGTAAATCACATGGGTGGAATAAAAATGAAAAGGAGGGCAGAGAAAAACATACAGATACAAAACAGCATAAAAGAAAAATGTTATATACATATGAGGAGAGATTAATTTGAATATCATAAAATGGTTTACAGCAGTAATCGCAATGGTGTTTGTCCTGCATGTCGGCCAAACGGCTGCAGAGGCATCTGTACTTAAAAATGGATCTGCAGGTTCGGAGGTTACATACGTTCAATCTATTTTAGAAAAGCTCGGCTATTTTGAAACAGAAAAAACAGGCTACTATGGACCTGTTACAACAAATGCTGTGGAAAGCTTTCAAAGAGATTTTGGTTTAAAGGTCGATGGAATTGTTGGGGTAAATACCTCAGAAATGCTTAGCAATGTAGATATGATGGCTCATGTTGTTTATGGGGAAGCCCGTGGAGAAACCTATGAGGGACAAGTTGCTGTGGCAGCTGTTGTTTTAAACAGGGTGCAGTCGAATGAATTTCCCAGCACGATCTCAAATGTTATTTTCCAGAAAAATGCCTATACAGCGGTAAGTGACGGCCAATATTGGAAGCAGCCTAATGAAACCGCCTATCAAGCAGTGAAAGACGCATATCTTGGATGGGATCCTTCTGCAGGCGCTACATACTATTACAACCCCAATACGGCAACAGATCAGTGGATTTTCACAAGAAAAGTCATTAAAGCCATTGGCAACCATAATTTCGCATACTAGAAAAAACAGAGCCTGCTATCCATGCAGGCTCTGTCACTCATATATCAATCCTCCTAAATATCAATAAATCCATAGTTCCCATTATGGTCGATTCTTGTGCCAGATCTATTCTTTCAGGAAGTTCCAGCTGAATACCGGCTCGACGATATCAGTGTAAGGGTATAAAGCGGAACTGAACATCAACCTGCGTAACCGGTGTTATGTCTCCAATACAGAAGAAACAGATTCGCACCTCGCGTGTATTTTTCATTAATTTCCCATAGGAGGCTCGTTTTTTTTGACAAAAAGAAATACCAACGGAGCATTGTACGCTAAAACAAATATCCACGGAAACAGAGCTTCATTGAGAATGGTCATGATGGTATAAATCGGCACTAAGCAATAGCTTAAAGCACAAAACAATAAATACAATTTAATATTCAAGCGGCCTTTCCATTTATCATAAAAGAAGACCATTAGGGCCACCGCCAGTACAGTAAGGAAGATCCTCACAATTCCAAGAGATAGAATAAAGTATCCCCAAATAGGATGGACGGAGTTCTCGTGAATGGTCGTTACGACAGCATAATAAACAAAGTGAATTCCCTGACCAATAAAGAAACCGGATATCAGGCCAAATATGTATTTCGAATATTTCGGTTTGCCTATGATAAAACCGTTAATGATAAGAGTGATGATAATAATCAAGACCAAGGACCATTTCATATCGGGCCTAACTCTAATAAAGGCATCTCCAACTTGAAATTGCTGCCTAATCACAAATAAGAAATCTGATAACATATCGAAAAAAATAAATACAGCTACTACGCTAAAAAGCATGCTATAGAACGCATTGCTAACTCTTTTCCACCTCATAAAAAATCTCCTCTAATTTCCATCTATTTTTCTAGTATAACGAGCAGAAATAAAAAAAGGCTCCCCTTTCTATAATTACCACTTATTACTAATAGATTTAATTTTATAAATCATATATTATCCTCTTAGCATAGTAAAAATTTCTTATATTGAGAGGGGAAAAAACAAATTGAAGGCTGTAAAATTATTGCTTGTTTTGGTCTTTGCACTGGTTCCTTTTAGCTCGGCTTTTGCTGCTGAGAAATCGCTTGACGCTTATTTTCCAATGGATATTGATGAGCATTGGGCTTACGCTGAAATGGAAGATTTGATTAATGCGGACATCGTTGATGGATTTTTGAACAGTGATAACGAAATGTACGTGAAGCCGAAAGAAAATATTACACGTGCACAGTTTGTGAAAATTATTGTAACGGCATTAGGCCTTAAGGCCGATGGTGCCGGAGTAACATTCCCTGATGTAAAAACAGGTGTATGGTATTCAGAGCCTATCCAAATTGCCAGCTCTTTGGGCATCATTGAAGGGGCACCAGATGGAACATTTGGCCCTAATAAAAATATTACCCGTGCGGAAATGACAAAGGTAATCGTAAAGTCTTTTGAAAAGACAATCCAATTCCCGGCTTCTGGCGGAAAGACGTTTACTGACGTTGATGCAAAATACTGGGCTGCTGAATTCATCAGCAAAGCAGCGGCTGCGGAAATCGTAAATGGCTATGGAAAAGAATTCAAACCGAAAAATCTTGCTTCAAGAGCAGAGGCGATGGTTATGATCCACCGTGCTTTACACCAGGAGCAATCCAATCTTCCTGCAGATGAAGCTATCAAAGCGTTTTTAACAGATCACATCAAGCGTGAAAACGCGATTGTGGAAGCTGGTAAATTTGAAGAGCTAGCTGCTCTTTACGAAGAAAATGGTACAGGCTACTACAGAGCTGAAGGTTTGGAACTAGGCGGTGCTATGTTCCCTGGAGAAGAGGAAGAGGTCACGATCACAATTGAAGACGAAAACCTGAACCTTGAAATCCTTGGCAAAGCGGATCGTTTCGTAACAGTTGAAGCAACAGGCATGATGATCACAGTTGTATACAAGAGCGACGGATTCAACATGGATTTCACGACTGAAATGGATGGAATCTATGATCTGAAAAAGGATCCGGTAACTGGAGATTGGAAGATTTACAGCTACTATCCTCTTTTTGAAGAAGAAGAATTTTATGAGTAAAAAACAGAGCCAATCGGCTCTGTTCAGTTTGTAGACAAAAAGG
>NZ_JAGGQS010000063.1:0-29574 GCF_018613175.1 Bacillus sp. ISL-47
TGGAGTGGAAGGCACTTGATCCTCGAAAATGCATTCGCATTTTCTTAAGACGAGATGCTTATTCGAGGGAGCTTATTCAATGTCCTGCGGGAAGAGAGGAAGCGGGAGACCCCGCAGGCGTGAAACGCCGAGGAACTCAGTTCTTCCACGCGGCAGCTTGAGTGACTGGAGCGGAAATCAACGGGCAAGCTTTATAGTCCAAAACCAACAACCTATACGAAAACAGCCTTATTCTAAGCTCTGTTAACCCTGCCTGTTTATTTATTACCAGACTGCATATCTATTTTTGACTCCAAATTAAGCTAGAGGGTAGAATAGTAATGTTCATAAACAGATGACTGCAGGAAAAAATTCAATCTATTAAAACGCAGGGAGGACATTCGATGGAGTCTAAATCTTCCAAGTATGAAGTGGATGTCAATGGTTCTCTTTTTGACTGGGATCTTGATGAGGGAACCTTTAATTTTGAAAATGACGAGGTAGTACTTTTTTGGGTGAATACAGCCTTTAAAACTCTGCTTGACTCAATTGAGGAAATCTCCGGTGAAAAGCCCGCCAAGCTGGTTCTTGAAACTGCTGGCTACCGTACGGGTAAAATTGTAAGCAAATTTTATTTGGAATCCGATAAAGAAAAAGAAACCGTCCTAAGCCACCTCCCGAATATTTACTTAACTGCCGGCTGGGGGAAAACCGACATTGTATCGTTCTGCCTGGAGGAAAGGAAAGCTGTCGTGCGTGTCAAAAATGGCTGGGAATATAAAATCAATATGGCCCAAAAGAAAGAAACAGAAGGCACTTTTCTGCCGGGGCATTGGGCAGGAGTATTAAGCGGCTTATTTGAAACTAAGGTGTGGTACAAGGTAGTAAAAAGCCAGGTACAAGGGGACGAGTATTCCGAATACGAGTTCTTTGAATCTGAAATAACGCCATCACTGAATGTAAATGCCATGATCCAAGAGCAATCTCAGTCTGCCCAAAAAGAAATGGAACAAAAAATCTCTGAACAGACAAGAGTATTATCTGAAATTATTAAAGAAATATCATCACCGATCATTCCGGTCATTGACTCCATTTTGGTCATTCCTTTGGTTGGAAAATATGAAGAGCTTAGAGCGGAGGAACTTTTAAACAGGACGCTATTGAATTTACCTAGATATAAGGCTGAGTACCTTATATTGGATTTAACGGCGTTAAAGGGTGTCGACCAATACACACTCGATTTCCTGCAAAAGTTTGTAAAAGCAGCTTCATTATTGGGCACTCAATGCATATTCGTCGGCATATCACCAGAATTAAGTGCACAAATAATCGAAAGAGGCAATACCGTAACAAAAATTCCGTGCTTTTCTATCCTGCAGCAAGGTATATCATATGCTTTGGAACAATTGGGACTAGAAATTGCAAAAAAGAAATAGAGCCGCAAAAAACAGCATTTGGGATCAATGCTGTTTTTTACGGCTCTAAAATAAAATCTTTTATGGCGTCTGGCAAAATGGCTGTTTCCCATGGGTGCCAGTAATAGACGGTGCCGTCAAACTGCATATTGAATTTGTAGGCAACTGGTTCACCTGTATAAAAAATCATATTATAGAAAATAGGGTCTCCTTTTGCTGTATTCGGATTAAAACCTGGCTGGTTCTTGCTGTCTTTTAGCAGCTGCAGAAAATGGCTAAGGTCATCCTCCTGTTTTAGTTCTAAAATCTTTTTGTCTCCTTTCTGTGTGTAGAGCCTGTAGATTTCAATTCGTTCTACACGCTCAGCAGGCATGTCATCAAAATGCCAGTTAAACTCCTCATTTTCCACTGAATAGTAGACAGAATATCCGTTAATTTCGTCCGGGTTTTTAACAGCAATTAGATCTGGCTGCCCTTTAATTGCATAGATTTCTGTTCCTTTTTCATGAAAAGCTGCATCTCCATTTTGAATTTTGTAATTTGGGTTCGTGACATTGTCTGCAACCCGGAATTTTACCTCTCCAGCCTTTTCTCCCAAGAACTTTTCGTCTGCTAAAATACCTGTATAAATGCCGTTATATTCCCTGCCTTCCCATTTTATAAAATCAACCCAATCAATTACTGTATGTGTATCAAAAGGCATTGATCTGCAGCCGGATAGCAGTGATAAAAGTATGATAAATACAATTGGAATTTTCATGTTATTCCCCCTTACTAAATGGACGGAAATTCCAAAAAATAGTTACGCTTTTATTTACGTTTTTGTATTTTGAAGGGTAATCCAACTTTTACATCAGTGGGCGAACCAAATATTCACTGCTTTAAATTAGAGTTATTTAACGATAAAGCTGCAAAAGCAGGAAACAGAAAAGGTTTACCGAAATACATAAATTGGAATAGAATAGGAGGGTTTGATGTAATCTATGAGATGACGGTTCAAATTCGCGTATCGGATATTAAAGAGGGGCAGAGATGGTATGAGACATTGCTTAATAAGGAACCGGATTTTGTCCCCCATGAGGGATTTGCAGAGTGGGAGCTCCTTCCTGGGTGCTGGCTCCAGGTGGCTGAAGGGCTTCCCAGTGATCGAAGCGGTCCGATTCGGCTGGGTGTAAAAGATCTGGAGGGTGAGCGTGACAGGGTTATGAATCAATTAAGGGTGGAACATTTCGAGATTTTTTCAAGAAAAGAGGTTCCTGTTAAATGGGGGACCTTTACCGATCCGTGGGGAAATGGGATAGGCTTTTTTGAATACATTGAAGAGAAAGAGAAGAAGGCGCAGATTAAACGCATTTTAGGCTAATAGATTAGGAGGATAACTAATATGGAGCTTCACTTTGTAAAAAGACAAGAAGGATTCAGAGGATCTTAACTTGTCCGAGGGTGTTAGCCATATAGAGGGCCTGTACTGATTTTACTGGTTTTTGTGCGCCATTATATAGAAGACATTTTTGAAAGCGGGATACAATGCAGAGGCGTGCTTAGGATTTTCGATGGATTTATCGATTAGGAGGTATGTGTGATGCAGGCAAATATTCTTGATGGTTATCAAGTTAGAACGGCCAGTGAAGGTGAATGCGTACAAATCATAGATATGCTGAAAGAAGTGGCCATATGGATTCGCTCGCAAGGAATTGACCAATGGCAATATTTATTGGAAGGCGGCGAAGATGATGAAATAAAGGAGTCCGTCTCTAAGGGGAACACATATCTTGTTACAAAGGATGATGAACTAGCGGCAACCTTTACTTTATCCTCTGTGCAAAACGACTGGGACAAGCATATTTTTGGTGAAGAAGCGAATCATGACTCTCTTTATTTGCATAGGCTTGCGGTGAAGTCAAAATTTATGAAAACAGGTCTGGGTGCAGCCGTTTTAAAATGGATTGATGAAGAAATAACAACTGATAAACAATACCTTAAGCTTGATTGTGTCGAAAGCAACCCAAAATTGAAGGCTTTTTACAAAAATAACGGGTTTGAACGCATTGGAGTAACTGACGGGCATTGCAAATACCAGAAGAGCCTTCGAAACTAATAAATTCACAATAGTAGGATAAACTAAAATGCTTATTTCATGAATGTATTTTTGCTGTATGTTACTTTTAAGAAGATATTAATGAAAAGGAGTGTTTTGGTTTGCGCAATAAGGAAGTTTT
Source organism: Bacillus sp. ISL-47 (assembly GCF_018613175.1). Lineage (NCBI taxonomy): Bacteria > Bacillati > Bacillota > Bacilli > Caryophanales > Bacillaceae > Bacillus > Bacillus sp. ISL-47. The sequence goes on from NZ_JAGGQS010000063.1 coordinate 3,614, forward strand.
AAAAGAAGAAATTTTGAATGCTTATCATTCCAGGCATGCAACAAAAGAGTTCGATCCTAACAAAAAGATTGAAGAAGATGATTTCCGTTTTATTTTGGAAACGGGGCGTTTGTCCCCAAGTTCATTCGGGTTCGAACCTTGGCGTTTTGTGGTTGTCCAGAATGAAGAGCTTCGCGATAAGATTAAAAATGCTTCCTGGGGGGCATATGGGAAACTCCCAGAGGCAAGTCATTTTGTATTAATACTGGCAAGAACCAAAAAAGATACCAGGTATGATTCGGAATATTTACAGGATCATTTTAAAAATAATTTAGGCATGCATGAAGAATTTATGGCCAATTATTTAAAGCGGATTGAAGAATTCCAAAAGTCTGATTTTAACCTTTTGGATGGGGATCGTCCGTTATTTGACTGGGCGTGCAAACAAAGCTACATAGCACTTGGGAATATGATGACAGCTGCGGCCCAGATTGGCATCGATTCTTGTCCAATTGAAGGCTTTGATATTGAAAAAATGAATAAGCTATTGAATGATGAGGGATTACTGGAGGACGGCAGCTTTGGCCTTTCAGTTATGGTTGCTTTTGGGTACCGTGTAAAAGAGCCAAGGGCAAAGACCCGCAGGCCGTTTGATGATGTTGTTAAGTGGATCGATTAGGAAAAGAGCTTGTACTCTTTTCCTTTTTTTTAGGCAATAAAAAAGGAAATGGCATTCTAACAGAGAAGAATTATTCTAAGGGAAATGCTGGGAGGTCAGGACTTTTACATAGAACAAAATTTAAGTGATGGGATTTGGGATATTCCCTGGAGCTGTGGACAGTTTGAAAATGAATTTCAGATTGCACGAAGAAAGTGGCTAGGCATTCTTGCAGTTAAGCGCTATAAGGTTCTTCATGCCTTTGGCCGCTTGAAAAAAGATGATGATTGAGGTGGCAACTATGAATCTGGTAATGAATACTGAGCTTGCAGATAAACTGGATCAGGCAGAAACTGATGCACTTGTGTCCAGGCTAACGGCTATTAAGAAGAGGAATGGAAATCCCATGGGAGTGGCCATAAAAAATTTCGAAATGCCATTGCCTTTTCAGTGAAAAATATTCCTGGGCCAGCTTTTAATCTTGTTAAAGGCTTAAAAGATGGGGGCGAAGAAGCTGTTGATGAAATAATCGATTTCTACAGCTCAAAAGAAATACCTGTCCGCTTAGAATTAACACCATCGCATGCTTCACCTGCTTTATTAAAATTCCTTCACAACAAAGGGTTTTATCAATGTGACTTCCATACAACGATGTTTGCAGAACCCTCTTATCTAGTTGACTCACCCATAAATTCTGCTATTGAAATTCGCAAGCTGAAGAAACACGAATTCAATCTATTTGGCGATATTTATACAAAAGGATTTGGGATGCCTGATTTCCTGAAGAACGGTATATCAGAAAACAATGAGGTCCTTTTTGACAGCAGCAATTGGAGTTTTTACCTTGCTTATCTTGGCAATGAACCAGCTGGCATTGGAGTGCTTTATATGAAAAATGGCATTGCAACTCTTGCTGCAGCCGCAACTATTTCGGGGCTGCGAAACAAAGGAGTCCAATCAGCATTAATTCAAGCACGTATCTATCAGGCCATAACCCATAATTGCAGCCTCATCACAGGGCAGGCAAGATTTGGTTCGATCAGCCAGAATAATATGGAAAAGGCAGGGCTTAAAATTGCCTATACAAAAGCAATTTGGATCAAAGATTATATTTAAATTGAATAAGTGTAAGATAAATTAAGAGGCTATATTTATAAAAAACTAGAAGGCGAACAGGTAAAGCCATAAGGAAAAGGGCTATTAGGATAAAAATATTGTCATACTTGTATGCTAGTTTAATAGCATATTAAATAGAGGGGAGGCCGGGCAGCCTCCTTTATTTTGTCATTCTTTTAGCGTATTGGACAAATACCGTTCCCTTTTTTCTTCCTTTTCATAGCTTGTTACTAGCTTATGGAAAGGAGGTCAAACATGTTTGGATTTTCAATGATACAAATGGTTCGCACACATGCAGATAAATTGGATTTACAGCTGCGCCAGGATTTGATTCACCTTTATACCCCTTTTAAATGGACACCTTGTTTTTTGCATTCTCCTTTGGAAAAAGTGCTAAAAAGAACAAGAAGCTTCCCTGTACTCGTTGAATTTAAAAATGACTGCAGTTTTTCTGATGCAGTAAAAGAAAGCCAAGTTATTTCTGAAAGGCATTTTAGAGCAAAAGTAAACAGAAGCTTTTCTAGTATTTCCTGCTGCAGCATGGAGATGACACCAGCTGCTCTGGACGATCTATTAACTTCTTGCTCCCATATACACAAAATCTATTACGATCGGAAAGTACAAGCTCTACTAGACGTTGCCACCCCCTCAGTTGAGGCAGGAGCAGCACTTGGGGATAGCAGCTCCTTAACAGGACAAGATGTTACGATAGCTGTCATCGATACGGGTATTTACCCGCACCAGGATTTGCAGAACCCTGATACTCAGCAGACTCGAATTATTGAATTCCAGGATTTTATTAACAACCGCCCAGACGCTTATGATGATAATGGCCATGGTACCCATTGTGCCGGGGATGCTGCGGGAAATGGCATCGCATCCGGAGGCGTTTATCGGGGACCTGCTCCGAATGCAAATCTCATAGGGGTAAAAGTTCTTGATAAGCTTGGATCAGGGTCCTTATCTACCGTCATGGCAGGTGTCCAGTGGTGCATTGATTATAACAGGGACCAAAATACTAAACCTAAAATTGATATTATCAGCATGTCCCTTGGAAGCTCACCTGTAGGCGATCCAGAGGAAGATATGATGGTAAAAGCGGTAGAGGCAGCATGGGATGCAGGTATTGTTGTTTGTGTTGCAGCTGGGAATTCAGGTCCGAATTTTGGAACGATTGCCAGTCCGGGCATTAGTAAGAAAGTCATAACAGTTGGTGCAATGGACGATCGTGACACACCTGACCGTGAAGGTGATACAATAGCAAACTTTTCAAGCCGGGGAACGCTGGCAAGTGAGCTGGTTAAGCCCGATGTTGTAGCACCTGGTGTAAATATCATATCATTGCGGTCGCCAAACTCCTATTTGGATAAGCTTCAAAAATCAGCACGGGTCGGCACTGAATACTTCTCCTTATCCGGAACATCAATGGCTACACCGATTTGCGCAGGAGTTGCTGCCTTAATTTTGGAAAGCAACCGCCAGCTGTCACCAGATTTAGTAAAAGTGAAGCTTATGAATGGCGCAGATGCATGGGGGGATTTTCCGGAAAATCAAAATCCCTATGTGTATGGGGCTGGTTATATAAGTGCCAGGAATTCAATTTTGGGAAAAGAAGACTAGTAGAAAATTCAAAGCGATTCTCTCTAATGGGAAGTAGTTCAAATAGTGTAGAAAAAATATAAATGACAGGTGAAATCGAGTATGAAATCGCAGGATTTTATACTCGATTTATTATTGATGTATTAGGGTTCTTCCTGTTTTATAGACGAATTAACATATGAAATAGCTTACTAATTAGCACAACCGCAATAAACATTGTCACTTCGGTTTTTTTTGATGCGATTAAGGTTTATTCCATGAATTAGAAAAACAAAAGGAATAGGTAATATATGTTAAAATATACATAAAAGAAATATTGATAATGTTCCTTTAACAGGCGGAATTATTGAATAAGCTTTTATTGATAAGGGGGTGAATGATGAATAAGAGTTGGAATAAATTTATTTATAAACTCGGTTCTGTCGTTTACGACAAGTTTTTCAATTCAGGTAAATTCCTTAAAGCTCGAAAACAGATATTTAGAGAAGGCATTTTTGAGGGTGAACATCAAAGTATTCTATTTGTTGGCGTTGGTACGGGAGCCGATTTAGAATTAATTGACACTAATAAGTTCGATATTACTGCTATTGATTATTCCTATGCGATGTTAAACAAGGCAAGAGCCAAATTTAAATCAACTTCAATCAAGTTCTTGAATATGGATGCACAAGAAATGGCTTTTCCAGCTAATCATTTTGACTTAGTTGTGGCAAGTCTGATTTTGTCAGTTGTTCCAGATGAGGATAAATGTATGAAGGAAATAGTAAGAGTTTTAAAACCGAATGGCAAGATATTAATATTTGATAAGTTCTCTCCAAAAGGAAAAAAGCTTCCAATATTTAAGAAGTTCCTTAGGCCATTTATACAGGTATTAGGTACTGACATTGGAAGAGATTTCGAAAGGTTGTATGAAAATCACAATGAGAACCTATCCATAAAAGAAAATAGTCCTATCCTGTTCAATGGGATGTATAGAAAAATAGTGCTTTTTAAAACCTAGAGATATTTCATTGAAGGCGGGATTAATAAAATGCCTCTGTAAATGCTAATTGTTGTTTTTTAGCACCCTGTTTGGTTGGATCTCGCACTGTGTACTCCAATCTATTAATCTTATTTATCAATACTATTATTTACATTTTCTATTTAAAAACAACAATCATTTAGAAAAGAACCAAAAATAATTAACAGGCTGCCGGCAAGCGAGCAGCCTTTTTTTTCGGGAATAGCAGTATTAAAGCTTTAATGTAATTCAACACTCAAGTTTAAAAGTGCTAGTATTAAGAAGCTTTGGCATCCAGCTGCTCTGCTGCAGCGGGTTCCTGTTTGCCGGTATTGCTTAAAAGCAATCCGATTGCCGTACCTGCAAGGGCAGGAAGGACCCATTCCATACCGACTGAAGCAAAAGGAAGGATGTTTCTCAAGCTTTGAAGAGCTCCAAGTTCAAGGCCGAATGCGCTTAAACCGCCCAATGCAGCAAATACTCCGGTGAATAGCATCGCACTTCCATAAACCTTTCGCGGATGTTTAAAATAGCCATTAAAAAAGCTAAGTGTAATAAGTACGATGGTTAATGGGTAAGCAGTAACAAGGAAAGGCACCGATACTTTCAAAATCTGGCTTAATCCTAGATTTGATAAGGTAAAACCAACAAGTGTAACCGCAATGACAATGGATTTATAGCTTGCTTTTGGCAAAAGATTTGAAAAATATTGGCCACATGCTGTTGTTAAGCCGACAACAGTGGTAAAACAGGCAAGCGTAAAGATAAAGCCGATGAAGGCTGTACCAGCTTTACCGAATAATAAAGTAGATGCAGATGAAAGAATAGCTGTACCGTTTTCAAATGTGTCGTGAGCAGCCATTTTTCCGCCCATCAAGCCTAGAGAGACATATACTAATGCCAATAAAGTACCTGCAACCAGAGCGGCTTTTAAGGTATGGCGGGATAATTGCTTTTCATCACGTACACCTTTTTTCTGAATGGCTGTAAGGATCACAATTCCAAAAGCAAGTGCAGCAAGTGCATCCATGGTGTTATAGCCTTCAAGAAAGCCTTTGAAAAATGCGCCGCTCTCATAGCCGCCTGCAGGTGCAAGTTGTGTTGCGTCCAAATTAACCAGAGCTACAGCACAAAGGACAACCACTGAAAGAAGTAGAACAGGTGTAATCCAGCGGCCCATGAATTTCTCCATTTTGGATGGGTTTAAACTGATCACATAAACGAGTAAGAAAAAAACCGCTGTATACAAGAACAATACAAGTGTGGAATTCCAGGACTCATTCGAGAAAGGCATAACCCCCATCTCAAACGCAACACTTGCATTTCGCGGAATGGCAAGGAACGGCCCGATTGATAGGTAGATAACAACCATAAATACTGTGCTGAAAAGAGGATGCACACGGCTGGCAATCGCATTTACACCACCTTTAGCAAGGGAAATAGCAAGAAGGACAACAAAAGGCAATCCAACTGCTGTTAAAATAAATCCGGCCATGGCCATCCAAAAGGAAGTGCCGGATAGGGCTCCAAGAAATGGGGGGAAAATTAGATTACCTGCTCCGAAAAACATTGAAAATAACATGAGTCCGATAAATAAGCTGTCAAATTTCTTCATAGTGAGTATACTCTCCTTTGTTTTTAACATAACCATTTTTAAAGCTAATTGTTGTTATTGGCACCCTGGTGCTTGATCGCCAGCGGGAGAAGACCCCACAGGCGCCGAGGAGCGTCGGACCGACCGATGTTCGCTGACTCTTTGAGTGGATATCAAAGAGCGAAAAAATAAAAAAGACCCGTCCCTATAAAAGGGACGAGTCTGTGCTCGCGATACCACCCTAATTCTGCAGTTGCAAAAAACTGCAGCACTCAGCTACGTACAATCATACGCGTTCCATTGTAACGGCGGAAAACCCGTCAAAGCTTACTCTATTTCAGCTTTGCATCTCGGAGATGATCTTCAGACAGGCACTGAACGCCAGCTTTCACCAAATGCGGGCTCTCTTCGGAACAGTGGTCCTGACTTACTCTTCTCGTCAGCGATTTATTATTTAAAAATAATTTATCAGACAAAAATAGAGAAGTCAATATTTTTCGTCAATTTTGTTTCCTTTTTTAAATAATAGCAATAACGCTTCCCAGCGATGAAGAAGGATATATCAAAAAAAGAGCTCCATTTGGGCTCTTTTTTGATATATTATTTATTTTTATATTCATTAAGCAGTTGTTTAAATGGTTTCCAAATAATGCTCCATAAAACCTGGAGGATAAAAATTTAAAGGCAGAGGTCTTAAAGCAACAATAATTGATTGACACATAATAGCATCTTCCTGTGCTTGTTTTAAATGCTTGTACATTGCTTTTCCACCGACTGAATTGGCAGAATGGATGGTGATGCGGTTAGCAAATAATTTTTCCTGAACCATCAATTGTACGAGCAAAAAGCCATTTCTGTCTGGATGCACTAAATCATGATCTAATGAGAGATGTTCAATTGAAAAAGTCTGCAGCAAATCCATGCATTCATCGACGGTTTCTGCTAAAACATATCCCTCTGGCGCTGAACGGTAGTCATCAAGGAAAACGCTAATTTTCTCGATAAGTTATTGCTCCTTAATTAGGGATTTTTAAGAAAATGTAAGCCCCTTCAGTATTTTCATACAGTGTCATTGTACCACATTTAGCCTTGAATGGCGAATCTTCCCGAAATCAGATATTGGAACCCTGCTTTTCTTTTTTTTATATCCTATAATACGTTATAATCTTTTTCTACGGAGGAATTATTGGCGCACTCCCTCTCGTCAGCTTGTTAAGCATTTTCTAGCTCCGTTTACAAGGTGAATTCGAAGGCGGACGCTATTTCTATTTGTTCAGGAAATAGTCATTAAAAAAGTCAAAAATATTTTATAAACATAGATTTTAGGAGAATAACATGATTAGAATTCAAGCGGTTAATCAGAAGAATGAAATAAGCAAAGACGTTTCTTTAGAAGTTTTGAAAGCAGAATCTGCTCATTTTAAATGGTTTTGGGTTGATTTTGATGAGCCAACAGAAGAAGAAACAGCAGAGCTGGATAAGACATTTGAGTTTCATCCTTTAGCAATAGAAGATTGCATTGTAAAACTGCAGCGGCCCAAAATGGATTACTATGAAGATTATAGTTTTTTTGTAACACATAGCTTAAATCATATTGATGAAAATAAGCAGGAAATTAACTTTTTCATCGGCTCCAATTACATCGTTTCTTACCACCATGAAGCATCAAAAGAAATAAATGAAGTATGGGATCGGTTAAATTTCAGCAAAAAAATAAATAAATGGGATCCCTATTTGGTGATGTATCATATCATTGATAAAATCGTCGATAATTATTTTCCAATCGTCTATCAGCTTGAAGACAGATTAAGCCTGATCGAAGATAATCCAAATGACGAATCTATGGAGGAGCTGCTGGAGAAGTTATTCGATATCCGGCATCATTTATTGCAGATTAGATACACGGTTATTCCGATGAGAGACCTTATTTATCGAGTGATCAATTCACACCGGCTGAAAGGTGTGAAGGAAAGATATGAGTATTTTGCGGATATACATGACCATTTATTAAAACTGACCGAAATGATTGATGGTAACAGAGAACTGACGAATGATATAAGAGACAGTTATTTATCAATAAACTCGCATCAGACGAACCGTGTGATGAAAGTGCTGACTGTCATTACAACTATTTTCATGCCACTGACGTTTATTGCCGGGATTTATGGTATGAATTTTGAAAACATGCCAGAGCTGACCTGGAAATATGGCTATTATGAAACCCTTTTATTAATGTTTATCATTGCTTCCGGGATGTTTTGGTGGTTCAAAAAGAAAGGCTGGTTTAGATAGTTAAACGAACTGAATATTTGAAAAAGCTGTGTCGCATTAATGGCGGCACAGCTTTTTCGTTAGAAGAATTTTTTCTTCCAAAAAATAAGCGCAGTGAAACTTGATAAAAGGAAAACGACGATAAGAATCATAACAAAAGCATAAGGATGGTTCTGATAAGGCAAGGTCACATTCATACCAAAGAAGCTTGCAACCATGGTAGGCAAAGCCAAGATAATGGTTACGGAAGTCAGAAACTTCATCACCATGTTTAAATTGTTTGATATGACAGAGGCAAAAGCGTCCATCATACCGCTTAAAATGGAACTATAGGTTTCTGCCATTTCAATTGCCTGCTGATTTTCGATCATGACATCCTCAAGCAGGTCCTTATCCTCTTCATACATCTTTACATAATTCATCCGCAGTATTTTCTGCAGAACCACTTTGTTGGATTTAAGTGAGGTTGTAAAATAAACAAGGCTCTTTTCTAAAGCCAGAAAAGCATATAATTCTTTATTTTTTAAAGACTGGTGAAGTTCCCGCTCTATTTCATTCGTTTTTCGATTAATTTGTTTAAGATAGCGCAGGTAGTAAGTAGAAATAAAATATAAGATTTGCAGGGCAAAACGGGTTTTCTTATTCGTATAAAAGCCCTTAACTTTATTTTTCTTAAATACTTCCAAAATGGGCGTTTCTTTTGAAGAAACGGTTACAAAGCAATTATCTGTCATAATAATGCCAATCGGAATTGTTTCATAAATGGGAAAACCAGCATCGTCATGTGTCATATAGGGAAAGTCAATGATGATAAAAACATTTTGGTCTTCCTTTTCAATACGTGACCATTCATCGTCATCCAATGCATTTTTTATAAATTCAACAGGAACATTCAATTTATTGGACACGAGCTCAACCTCTTCAAGCGAAGGCTTAACCATGTTTATCCAGCATCCCTTGGTAATCTCTTCAGCAGACATTACTTTGCAATCCTGATCTGTTTTATAAATTTCAATCATAAAAAAACCTCCTCGTTATAAAGAGGAAGCAAAGATACCTCTAACATTGTTGATAATTAAGAAATAGCACTTTCCGCTCAACAAACAGATTTGTCCCGCTTCCTCCTGCAAATTCTCAGGGTCGGGTTCTAAGGAACCGTAGCTGCTCAAAAATATCAACTCCTTTAGTGGTATACCTTTATCATATATTCGTAAGGTGGGGGCTGCAACTAAAACTTTTAACCTCTTTTTTATGCGGAAAATTTTTAATTGACTGTTATATCCAAGGAGGAAAACAATTTATAGAATGGAATATTTATAGAATGCTGTTTGATGGGGGAATCGAGTGTGGGGTGGTTAGAGATTGTCATAATGGCATTCCTGCCGACCTTACTTAGAATCCATAAGAGACTTGATTATTTGGAAGAAGAGGGCAAAAGGCTAAAGCGAGAAGAACTGAATTAACAGTTCGAATTAGAAAGAAGGGGTGGCCGGTATGGAGAAAATAGAGATACTAGAGGTTTTTTCCATTAAAGGATATGAAGCTGAGTTAGCAGATCTTTTAATAAAGGTAGTAGAGGAAGGAGCTTCGATAGGTTTCTTGCCGCCATTAGATAGACCGGAAGCGGAGGGATATTGGGCAGGAATCATAAAGTCGGATGATGTCATCTTATTTTTAGCACGTATGGATGGTAAAGTTGTTGGCTCAGTACAGCTGCATTTATGCACGAAACAGAATGGCAGCCATCGCGCAGAGATCGCAAAATTAATGACAGATACTACTATACGCCGGAAGGGCATTGGACGTTTACTCATGCAAACGGCTGAGGAGAAAGCAAAGCGGGTTGGCAGAACCCTGCTCGTTCTTGATACAAGAGAAGGAGACCCATCAAATGATCTTTATCGGTCAATTGGCTATATCAAAGCTGGTAAAATTCCTGGTTATGCGCAATCTGCTGGCGGAGAACTAGATGCAACAGTTCTTTATTATAAAAATGTATAAGGAGAGGATAGTTTGCAGGATAAAAAAACATTTAACGATGCGACGGACCATTTAAATAAGATTGAAGGGTATCCAGCTAATGTGGAATTAAAGAAGCTTCCGAGACCATTAAGGTTTTTTGGATATTTCTTTATTATCTTCTTTGCTGTATCGGTCCTGTTTATCATCATTATGAATTTTTTGGATTGACCTTTCAGGAGGATGGATATGAATAATGAGAAAATCGATCTGCAAAAATTGTGTGCAGAGCATAAGGACGCACTAGTTTCCTTCGAGCTTCCGGAGGAGCAGGCACAGTTTACTGCATTGCCGAAAGAAGTTTTGGAAACGCGAGAGGGCCAATTCCCCGTTGTTATAACCAAAGACGATTATCCTGTAGGCTTTTTTATCCTGCATACTACCGAAAGAGTTAAAGAGTTTACTGAAAATCCCACGGCTATGCTTCTGACCGCGCTGTCCATTACTTTTTCGCAGCAGGGGAAAGGTTATGCATGGAAGGGCATGGCTCTGCTGCAGCCATTTTTGAAGAAGGAATTTCCCCACTGCAGCGAGCTTGTTTTAGCAGTGAACAGACGAAATATTGCTGCCCAGAAACTATATGAAAAAGCAGGATTCCAGGATACCGGCCGAAGGATAATGGGGAAAAAAGGTGAGCAGTACATTTATAGTTATATCATAGAAAGATAGTGAGTTGATCTTACATAGTGGATTGGAGCCGAAGGGGCAACATCCCCGAAAATGGATTCGCATTTGCTTAGTGCGTTGTAAATTCGGGGTAGCTAATTCAGCGTCCTAGAGGAGAAGTTAGTCAATGGGAGACCCTGCAGATGGGAATGCTCCAGGCGCGTGGGACCGCCTGCGTTCGCTGTGTCCCTGGAACAGAAATCACCAATTCTATAGAGCTATTGTTTTGGAAAAAAGGAGGGTGCCCAAAAGCTATTCTTTCGGGACACCCTTTTTTATTTAAACCACCTGTGTATAATATACAAAAAGAAAATCGTGGCGCTTGTTAAGATGATAACCATTAGATGTGCGTCTGACATCCTGTCTGCCTGGACAGCATCATAAATAGCGATAGAAAGTGTCTGCGTTTTACCAGGGATATTGCCTGCAACCATTAATGTGGCCCCGAACTCTCCCATCGCTCTTGCAAATCCGAGCACAAGCCCTGCCAATATCCCTTTATATGCGAGTGGAATAACGATATAAAGCAGAAGCTGAAATTGATTGGCTCCATCGAGCTCGGCTGCACCAATGGTATCTTTATTGATTGATTCAAAAGCTGCCTGAATGGGGCTAATCAATAAGGGCAGAGAAGCAATCATAGCTGCAATGACAGCCGCTTTCCAAGTGAAAATGACCGGCCCTCCGGTTACCGTCTCAAACCACTTGCCAAGATGCGTATTTCTGCCAAGCAGCAAAATTAAATAGTAGCCTAAAACCGTTGGCGGTATAACAAGAGGAATCGTAACAATGATAGATAAAAATTTCGTCAATCGATTTTTCTTAAAAGCAAACCACCAGGATAAAAAAATACCACAGATAAAAGCTAAAATGGTAGCAAAAATAGCAATCCTTAAAGATAATGTTAAAGGTACAATAATCGTTTCCATTACGGCAAATCAAACCCATACTTTTCTAATATTTCTTGCCCCTGTTTACTCAAAAGAAACTCAGTAAATTTTTTGCTTTCTTCTTTTTTCTCTGATTGTATAGGAATTGCAAGTGTCTGCTTAATTGGTGAATGGGCTTTTTCATCAATGAGTACATATGGCAAATCGGTTTCCTGCAGTAAGGCCAAAGCTATAATCCCGGCATCTGCATTCCCTGATTCCACATATTGAAAGGCCTGCCTTATATTTTCCGCATATACGATCTTAGGCTCTATTTCACTCCATATATCTAAGGCTTCCAATGCTTCTTTCGCTGCTTTTCCATATGGGGCATGATCAGGATTTGCAATCGTTATGGATTTCACTTCTGGGCTTAATAGTTTATCAAGTTTTATCTCTTCACTGTCAGAATCCGAACTTAAAATGGCGATTCTTCCCAATGCGTAATATTGTTTTGAGTTTTTTTCAACTGCATTTTTTTCAATTAGCTTATCAATATAAGACTCCTGGGCTGCTGCAAATAAATCGAAAGGAGCACCTTCCTGGATTTGCTGCGTGAGAAGGCCAGTAGAGCCAAAAGTGAATTCAAGCTCAATTCCCGTTTCCCTGGTGAACTCATCACCTATTTCTGTTAACGCATGATACAAATCCGATGCAGCTACTATATATAGTTTTTTTGTTTCGATTTCCTCTTGGCCGCAGCCGCAAAGCACAAATATAAAAACTAAAAATACCATAACCAATTTTCTTTTCATCCCATCCGAACCTTCCGTATGTATGTATGGTTTCAATATAAGGATATTATAACACCATCATTCATTATTTCGGGAATGATAGATTTGAAAAACATAGACATTCTCTTCGCAAAAGCCTATTTTTTGATATATCGGCGGGATTCGTTGATATATGGCTCGTTTTCGTTGATATAATTAAAAATTCGTTGATATAGGAGATTGATGGTTTATCTTGCTTCACTTTTTTTTAATCTTAAAGGAATTCTCCAAACAATCTCGAATTATTATGTGTTATTTACACGTATTGGAGGTATACGGTGACAAATACAGTCTGTCACTTATATAAACACTATAACCTGGAGGCGATTCTGTCAGGAATAAAAAGCCAGGCTCAAGGAGCAACAATATGATTAAACATGTAATCTTTGATTTCGATGGTACAATCGCTGATTCAAAAGAAGTTTTCATCTCGGCTTGGAATAGTATGGCGGATAAGCATAATTTTAAGAGGATAAACTTAAAAGAATTGGATGCATTGAGAAAAATGACAATCAGGGAGAGGAGCGAAAAGCTGAACTTTCCTTTGTATAAGATGCCACTGATTATACCTGTGTTTTATAAAAGGTATCAGCAAACCATTCAGGATATACAGATTTTTCCCCAAATGAAAAATGTCCTGGATGTACTAAATGAAAGAGGAATACAAACAGCCATTATATCTTCGAATTCTGAAGATAATATTACAACCTTCCTTGTTCGCAATGAAATTAAAGGTGTCACAAATATTTTTTGTTCCAGCCGAATATTTGGCAAGGATACATTAATAAGAAGATACCTGAAACAGAATAACTTAAAATCTGAGGAAGTCATTTATGTAGGCGATGAGCAAAGGGATATTATTGCGTGTAAAAAGGCAGGTATAAAGGTCATTTGGGTGGGCTGGGGCTATGATGCAGTAGAAGTGGTAAAAGCTGCAAAGCCCGATTATAAGGTTTATGAGCCAAATGATATTTTAAGAATAGTATAAGCGGGGGAAAAAGATTTGCAAAAAGGAAAAATACTTTTATTAAACGGTGTCTCCAGTGCCGGAAAAACTTCTTTATCAAAGGAACTGGTGAGAAGGATGCCGGATTTCTTTCATTTTAGTGTGGATGACTTTGATATTATGATTGAACGGATGGAAGAAAGGGATAATCAGAGGCTGATCCCCGTTCCGACAGAGCAATTTTTTCACCGGTCAATCGCCATGTTTTCTGACGAAGGGATTAATCTTGTGGTTGACCATGTTTTGCATGATCGTGAAACTTTAAGAGATTGTCTTGAAATACTAAGGGAATACCCAGTTTTTTTCACAGGTGTCCATTGTCCACTGGACGAATTGGACCAAAAGGGAAAGAGCCAGAGGAGACCGCCGAATTGGCCAGGCAAAGAACCAGCTGGATTTTGTTCATAAGCAAAATGAAAGATATGATGTTGAAGTAAATACATATGAAAATAGTATAGAAGATTGTGCAAAAACGATCGAAAGCAAATTCAATGAATGGAAGAGTCCAAAAGAATGGCTGCAAACAATCACTAACTTTAAACCAATGATCTAATACAGCATTAAGCAAAAAAGGGGCTCATATAAAAGAAAGAAGGACTAGGCGGTTTGCTGTCTTTTTTTGCAGGAATCTTTACATATTTTCCATATTTTTGGATATCGTAAGGCTTGAGGTGATTGGATGCCAAATCCATTGGAAGCAGTTTGGAATACACTTAAAACCACGATTGATAACATAAATGAACCCCCTACTCCATTGCACATTATTGAAGCAGGCGATTGCTGGACCTATTTAACAATGGTGGAAGAGTTTTTGCGTTATGAGGAAATTGGATTAAATACAACAACTGATGATGAAGTAAGGGAAATGCTGACTGACATACTAAAGACATGTGAATCCCAGAAAAAAGAACTGAATGAATTTATGGTAAAAGAGGGTATTCCTTTGCCGGATGTCACATCACCAAAACCAAAATCAAGTTCCAAGGACATTCCTTTAGGCGTGAAATTAACTGATGAAGAGATTGCTAATGGTGTGGCTTTTAAATTGGTGGTTTGTTTACAAGCATGCGGCAAAGGTCAAGCAGATTCGATTCGAAATGATGTGGGAATGATGTGGCTTGGATTTTACCTGGAGTGGGTCACAGTTGGTAAGGTTTTAAAAACCTTAATGATTAAGCGCGGATGGATTAAAGTTCCACCGTATTACTATCCTCCGGGATCTCCGCAACAATAAACCAACTTTATTTTAAAGTTGGTTTTTATGTTGGAGAACTCTATTTTCTTTATGATAGCATTCCGGTACACAAAACATTTAGACTGCTCCAGCCATCAGTGTTCAATTAGCGAGTACCTCTCACCTTATGTTCTCCAGGTTACTTTTATTGTGGAGAAGTCCGCTAAGGTATGAAATACAAAACGTTCGAATGTGGTAATGCATCAAACGTTTCGTTCCTTATTCTTTTATAAGCTGATAGAGCTTAAACATATCATCGCTGTTAAAGATTTTCGGGACTGGATAAAGCGGATTTGCTTCTTTCAAAGCACGTTCAACCATGACCGGGATATCCCTATCTTTGATGCCGCTGATCTTGGGTGGTATATCCATTTTCTTGTTGAGGGATTTAATGCTGTTGATAAACTTTACTGCTTTTTCATCAACAGAATCTGAATCCTGAACAATCCCGGCTGCATCAGCCAATTCGGCTAAAGACCGATACACAGACTTTCCATAGTGTTCAAGAACATACGGGAGGATCACTGCATTTGCCAGCCCGTGAGGGACTGAATAAAATCCTCCGAGCGTATGGGCGATGGCATGTACGTTCCCTACATACGCTCTAGTAAAGGCTGCTCCGGCCAAATAGGCAGCTTTTTGCATATTAGCTCGTGCCTGCAAATTCGTTCCATCGCTGTATGCTTCGTAAAGATTCCCGTAAATAAGCCTAATGGCGTCCTTGCTGTATTTCCTTGTCTCCTGCGTGTTGCTTCTGCCAATATAGGCTTCAATTGCATGGGTTAAAGCATCAAGACCTGTTGCTGCTGTAATGGGGGGAGGCAGTTTTACAGTAAGCAGCGGATCAAGCACAGCATAATGAGGCATAAGGCTGAGATCAATTATTGCATATTTTTCGTGGGTGCGGCTATCCGTTATCACCGCTGCTACTGTCGCTTCACTGCCTGTACCTGCAGTGGTAGGAACGGCAAATAGAGGAGGGATTTCTTTTCTGATTTTAAACTGCCCTTTCATTTGTGAAATACTCTTTTCTGGCTTGGCAACTCGTGCACCTACACCCTTTGCGCAGTCCATTGGCGAACCCCCGCCAATAGCGATAATCCCCTGGCAATGATTGTTATTATATAGTTCAAGTGCTTCCTCGATATTCTCGATAGTTGGATTTGGAACCGTTTTATCATAAATAATATATTCGATACCTTTGTTCTGCAGCCCTTGAAGAAAGCTATCCATTAACCCAAGCGAACGAATTCCGCTGTCTGTGACGATCAATAACCTGCTGATTGCTTTAGTCTTAATAAATTCAGGCAGTCTATCCAGGCTATTTACTCCCTCTATCAATTCTGGATTACGCCAGGGCAGTATAGGCGATACCAGCTTAAAGGTTTTTTGATAGATTCTGCCATATGAGTTGTACACTTCATCACCTCATTACTTTCTGAAAATTCAAATATCATAATTTATTTATACCTTTATGTTTAAAGGTGAGTCAATATGTGGAATGAGAATAATATAGTTTTTAACATATGACTCACTTGACATGATTCTAAAGGTATTTTATAATTATCTCGAAATCAAGATAAATTAATTCGAGGTATCAAAAGAGAGGGTGATAAAATGGGAAGATCTTGTCCCAACCAAACTTTCCTTCTGCTGATGCAAACGTCCAAGGCAATCCAGGAACGTGTTAGGACAAATATCACCTGCTACAGCCTGAGCATGACGGAATTTTCGGTTTTAGAGGTTCTTTATCATAAAGACATGCAGACAATCCACGAGATTGGGAAGAGGATTTTAATTTCGAGCGGTTCTATGACTTATGTGATTGATAAGCTCGTGGAAAAAGGCTTTACAAAACGGGTCGCATGTCCGAAAGATCGCCGAGCTATCCATATTGCCCTAACAGACAAAGGAAAACAAATACTCAGGGAGATTATGCCGGAGCATGAAAAATGGGTGGATTCTTTTTTTGAAGAGTTAAATCCAATTGAAATAGAAAATTTAAACAACCTTCTTGAAAAAATAAAAAGAAGAACTGAATAATAAATTTTTTTAATTTATATCTCGAATTAAAAATGCTTGAATTAGAATGAGATTTTTCGGATTCAGTTAGGATAAATTAATATGGTAGAGCGAAAGAGGTGTTATTAAATGGGCAGACAAACAATGGGAATCCATCATATTACTGCAATCGTGGGCCATCCTCAAGAAAATGTTGACTTTTATGCGGGGGTATTGGGTATGCGCTTGATCAAACAAACCGTTAACTTTGATGACCCTGGCACTTATCACCTTTACTTTGGAAATGAGGGAGGGAAACCGGGCACAATCATTACCTTTTTCCCCTGGGCAGGAGCTTATCAAGGTGTAATTGGGGATGGACAGGTTGGCGTCACTTCTTATGCAGTCCCAACAGGAGCTATGACTTATTGGAAAAAGAGACTGGAGAAGTTCAAGATCCCCTTCTCAACTGAAAAAAGATTTGGTGAAGAATATTTAAAATTCATAGATCCCCATGGATTGCTTTTGGAAATCGTTGAAAGAGAAGGAGGGGAAAACAATCCCTGGTCTTTTGGCGATGTGACTCGAGACGTTGCAATTAAAGGGTTTGCAGGAGCCACTCTTTATTCATCACAGCCTGAAAAAACAGCTGAATTGCTTGAAGAAGTCATGGGGCTTGAAAAGATTGGAAAAGAAGGAGCGTGGATGCGATTCCGATCTGCGGCCAATATTGGAAATGTTATTGATCTGAAAACGGTTCGAGGCACACGTGGCCAAATGGGAGTCGGAACAGTCCATCATATTGCATGGCGCGCAGAGGATGATCAAGATCAGCTGGAATGGAAAGAATATGTAAAGGCAAAAGGCTATGGTGTTACACCGGTTCAGGACCGAAACTATTTTAATGCTATTTATTTTAGGGAGCATGGAGAAATCCTTTTTGAAATTGCTACTGATCCGCCGGGGTTTACTCATGATGAATCGCAGGAAGCTATGGGAGAAAAATTAATGCTGCCTGAACAATATGAGAAAATCAGAGACCGCATCGAGCGTGAATTGATTCCATTTAAAGTAAGAGAACTTGATAACTGATAATAAAGGAGATGATGGAATGAAACATATTTTTCAACAAGGAAAAGATCCTTCTAAACCCATTTTATTATTGCTGCATGGCACGGGTGGCAGCGAATCTGACCTGCTTCCATTAGCCGATCATATTGATGCAGAGGCATCTGTATTGAGTGTTCGTGGTAATGTGCTTGAAAATGGCATGCCGCGTTTCTTCCGCAGGCTGGCTGAAGGCATTTTTGATCAAGAGGATTTGATCTTCCGTACTAAGGAATTAAATGGGTTCCTTGATGAAGCGGCTGTAAGGTATGAATTTGACCGTGAAAATATTGTGGCGGTAGGATACTCAAATGGAGCCAATATTGCAGGCAGCTTATTATTCCACTATCAAAATGCTCTAAAAGCAGCTATTCTTCACCACCCGATGGTGCCAAGAAGAGATGTGGAGCTTCCGAATTTACAAGGTACTCCAATATTTATCGCTGCAGGGACAAATGATCCGATCTGTCCTGCCGAGGAATCAACAGATTTACAGTCATTATTGGAAAATGCCGGAGCAAAAGTAGAAGTTCATTGGGAGAATCACGGACACCAATTAACCATGGGGGAAGTGCAAGCTGCAGCCCGCTGGTATAAACAAATATAAAAATAGTTAATTGGATTCCTAATAAGGGAAGAGAATAAAAGAATAGGCGGTGCAGGCATGGGTTTCTTATCAAGGTTATTTGGAAATTCAACTAAAAAGGAGACGGTAAATATGGCAAACGTAAAATTAGCAGTTATCTATTACAGCATGGGCGGAACAAATTATCAATTATCAAAATGGGCAGAAGAAGGTGCAAAGGAAGCGGGTGCCGAAGTAAAGGTATTAAAGGTTCCTGAATTGGCGCCACAATCGGCAATCGAAGGCAATCCCGCGTGGAAAGCAACGGTTGAGGCTACGAAAGACGTTCCTGAAGTTACAGGTGATGATCTTGAATGGGCAGACGCAATCATCTTCAGCGTTCCAACTCGTTTCGGCAACATGCCTTCGCAAATGAAGCAATTCCTTGATACAACTGGCGGCCTTTGGGCTCAGGGAAAGCTTGCAAATAAAGTTGTAAGTGCGATGACCTCTGCTCAAAATCCGCATGGCGGCCAGGAAGCAACAATCCTTTCACTTTACACAACGATGTACCACTGGGGTGCGATTGTCGCTACGCCGGGATATACGGATCCTGTTATTTTCGGAGCTGGGGGAAATCCTTATGGAACAAGCGTAACCGTTGATCAGGATGGAAAAATGATTGAAGATGTTGAGGCAGCAGTTAAGCACCAGGCAAAGCGTACAATCACTGTTGCGGAATGGGTTAAAAAAGGAAATCAGTAATTGAATTAGTTTGGAGAGCAATCAGTTGAGGCAGATTGCTCTCTTTACCATTGTAAAAGGGGAGAATTAAGGATGGAAGACAAGGACATTTATAAACGTGAGATTGCTAAAGTCAGGAAGGTCCAGCTGCATGAACACAGCCCTATCCATGCAGCTGGGCCTGTCATTGAGCCAGGAAATTGGGAAAGGTATGATCCATTTTTGCTGCTGATGGAAGATAAGTTTCAAAAAGGAGCCTTTGATATCCACCCTCACCGTGGAATCGAAACCGTTACCTATGTCATTGATGGAGCAATCGAGCATTATGACAGCCATTCAGGAAAAGACGGCGTATTAGGACCCGGTGATGTGCAATGGATGACTGCCGGCAGCGGAGTGGTCCATAATGAAGTGCCATCTGAAGGTGTAACGGCGCACTCCCTGCAGCTGTGGATTAATCTCCCTCGTGATAAGAAAATGACAGCTCCAAGGTATCAAAATCTTAAAGGAAATGAAGTGCCGGTTAGAGAAGAGAAGGGTGTTGCTATCCGTATTTTTTCTGGTTCATCTGGCGATGTTATTTCACCAACGTTAAATCATGTGGCAGTAACGATGATTGAGGCAAGGATGGATGCAGGCGCTTCAATCTCCCAGGAGTTGCCTGGCAGCTATAAGGGATTCATCTATATAATAGAAGGCAGCGGTGTTTTCGGGAAAAATGAAGTTCGCGCTTCTAAAGGAGAGGTCCTCGAATTAGGAACTGGCGGGAAAAATGGTACAGGTGAAATCGACTTTACAGCAGAAGAACCGTTGCGCTTTTTGCTGTATGCAGGAGAACCTGTAAAAGAGCCGGTTGTAGCCCGCGGTCCATTCGTAATGAATACAGAAGAAGAAATCCAGGAAGCTTATCAGGAATACATGCAAGGGACTTTCTTAAAATAACGGGATATAGAGAAGAGCAACTGATTTAGGTTGCTCTTCTTTGATGATTTAGTATGAAATTTCTTTGAAAATGGAAGAATTGTTAGGAAGTATAGATGAGCCGACCCTTTTTGAGTGCAACTTTTTACTTGTGTTCAACTTTATAAATTTAGGCTGTTTTATAAAAGATTGTTGTTTTTAAATAGATTTGTAAATAAAAACATTGATAAATAAGGTTGGTTGATTGGAGCGTAAGGTGCGAGACTCCAGCGGGAGGAGTGGGACAGGTGAGACCCCACAGGCGCTGCGCGCCGAGGAGGCTCACTGCCCGCCCCGCGTTCGCTGAGCATCCTGGAGCGGAAATCAACCTCTCCTCACTACTTGTTTAAAAAGCAACAAAGTTTGAGAAAACAACCTAAATTTATGAAGTACTTAACGAATGTATTGTCTTCAACTTTTCCGATTTATTGTACAAATCCTTGCTGCTACAGGGTTCTGATAAAAGGCAGCCAAAAGAAGGAATACGAATAAATTTGCAGAAATCTATATCATCCCAATATAAGGAGGATCTGATTATGTACGAACTAAAAACTAAAGAGAATGATAACAGTGTCATTGAGTTTATAGAAAAGGTCGAAAGTCTGAAAAAACGTGAGGATGCTTATAAGCTCCTTGATTTATTTACTGAAACGACCGGTTATCCGGCCAAAATGTGGGGACCGAGCATTATAGGGTTTGGGTCCTACCATTACAAATATGAAACTGGCCATGAAGGCGATGCGCCTCTTGTCGGATTCTCGCCAAGGAAAGCAAAGATAAGCTTATATTTTGCAACAGGTGATATGGAGCGGCATGTGCTACTTGAAAAATTCGGAAAACATACTGCTGGAAAGGCCTGTGTGTACATAAACAAATTGGCGGACATTGAGGTGAATGTTTTAAAGGAGCTAATTCTTCAATCCATCAAATTTTTGCGGGAGACCTACCCGGAGAAATAGAGACGGAGGGGCTGGGAGTTCGGAGGATTTGAAAGAATTTATAGATAGGACTATTGTTCATTGCCTGATTATCTCCTGTTCAGGGATTTAAGTTTTGGATTGCATATTATGTATGGATGTATATTGGAAAATTAATAAGAAAAAGTATCCAATGAATGGCAAATAAAGTTAGCCTCAACCGCTAGGCTAACTTCATTTAAAAATATAGTTATAATTGCATGTAATTCCAGTTGAAAAGTCGGTTTTTATCGTTTTAAAAAAGTTAAAGCTTGTTTTACAGATTTCATAGTAACAATTGAATGAAGGCTTCTGCCCATATTATCAAGCGCTTTTTGTGCGAGTTCCGGACGTATTCCGGTAATAATTGGCTGAATACCGAGCAGACGCATAATCGCTTCAATTTTAATTAAGAAATCGACAACGACTTCGTCAAGATTAAAAATTCCTGAAAAATCTATAATAATATGTTTAACATTTGTTTCAGTTTTTAGTTTTGTTGGCAATGTTTCCAACAGGATTTGAGCTTTATCAAAATCGATCGTCCCGACAAGCGGAATGATTGAAATTTCATCCATCACAGGAACAATGGGGGTTGAAACCTCGTTCTGCCTTTTTTTATATTCCCGTTCCGTTTTCTTTTGGTCTGTGATATCTCTTAAGACTGAGAGTATGGCCCTCTTCTCACCATATGGGAAGGGGTGACACGACAGCTCCACCTCTAATGAAGATCCGTCTGAAGTAACAATTGTTTGGTCTATAAGTGCGCCTATTTCATTTTCCTCTAATGCTTTCCGTATTCGCTCTCTAATTCTAATTTTTGCATCATCAGGGAAAATATCAAGTACTTCCGCCCCGATTAAGTCTTCCTTAGCTGCCCCCAGCATTTCTGCACCGGGATTGTTGATATATAAAACCTTGTAATCACTATGAACGATAGTGGTTTCAAAGGTATTTTCAACTATTTGCCGGTATAACTCGTTCCTTGCATGATCGGGAATCGTACCAGTGGAAAGTTCTTGCATCCTATTTCCCTCCTAACTTCGTAGTTTCAATAACTATAACATAGTAAGGGTAGAGATAAAAATCCTTAGGATATAGAAAGAAACAATACAGGAAATTAAGATTTTCGTTTTGCCACTCACTAAATCCCGGAAATTTGTTGGAATCTAGTAAAAACCAGGCTGTTTTCTTCCACTTGATGCAATTCCCCTAAATCTTTAAGAAAACAGGGTACAGCTTCTTTATCCAAATCCATAAATAGATCATCCCAAAAAGGTTACTCCATTCTTGTTGTGGTATAGCTAGTAATAGGAGCAACAAATGAAATCTACATACTTTTCGATATGGAGGGACAAAGATGAAAAATAAAACAGCAGACAGAATAAAGCGGGAAGATGTCCCAAAGAATCAAAAGTGGGATCTGACCGCTCTTTTTGAAACCAAGGATGAATGGGAAAAAGAATCACAGGCTGTAAGTGAAGAGCTTTCCAGCGTAACAAAATATAAAGGCAGGCTGCATGAGAGCGCAAAGGTACTAATGGATTGCCTGGAAGCAAAAGAAAAGCTGCTTGAACGATTTAATCTAGTTTCAATGTATGCAGATTTGCGCTTGTCTGTTGACAATACAGAGACTGAGAGACAGATAGACGCAGCAAAAGCATCGGAGGCGCGTTCTGAACTGAATGCAGCACTTTCGTTTGTAGAAACTGAAATTATAGCCCTGCCTGAAGAGACGGTTAAAAATTTTATGAAGGAGGAAAAAGGTCTGCAGCTCTTTCAAAAGTATTTCGCTGATTTGCATGAAAGAAAGTCCCATGCACTAGGCGAGGAAACAGAAGAGGCTTTGGCAGCCCTTGGCTCACTATTTAGTGCACCGTACAACATTTACAACCGTGGAAAACTATCAGATATGCAGTTTGATTCATTTACAGATGAAGAAGGAAATGAGTGGCCGCTCTCTTTTGCTCTGTATGCAGGAAAGTACAGCTCATCTCCTTCCACAGAGGTTCGCAGAAAAGCCTATGATTCTTTTAATAAAACATTAAACCAGTATAAGCATACTTTTGCGGCCGCTTATGCTGCGAATGTAAACCATGAAGTAACAATGGCACGTCTGCGAAACTATGAATCTGTTACGGATTTGCTTCTTCAGCCCCAGCAGGTAACGAAGGATATGTACCATAACCAGCTGGATGTCATTCAGGAAGAATTAGCGCCGTATATGCGAAAGTATGCGAATCTGAAGAAAGAAGTTCTGGGATTGGACAAGATGACTTTTGCTGATATTAAAGCACCGCTTGATCCGGAATTTAAGATGGAGACAAGCTATGAGGAAGCTTCAGAAACAGTGAAGGGTGCCTTGGAAATTATGGGTCCGGAATATATGGATATGATTAATAGAGCTTTAACGGAAAGATGGGTGGATTATGCAGATAATATCGGGAAATCAACAGGTGCATTCTGTTCCAGCCCATATGGAGCTCACCCATATGTATTGATGACTTGGCCGGATACCATGCGCGGGGCTTATACGCTTGCACATGAACTGGGCCATGCGGGACATTTTTATCTTGCAGGAAAAAACCAGAGAATGGTGAATACAAGGCCCTCACGATACTTTATTGAGGCACCTTCCACTATGAATGAGATGCTGCTCAGCAACTATCTGCTCTCCAAAACAAATGATAATCGAACAAAACGCTGGGTTATTCTTCAGCAGCTGGGTACGTATTATCATAATTTTGTCACTCACTTGCTGGAAGGTGAACTGCAGCGGAGAGTTTACCGATTAGCAGAGAACGGCGAGCCGTTAACAGCAAGTGTGCTGTCCGAGCAAAAGGCAGATGTTCTTAAGAAGTTCTGGGACGATTCGGTTGAAATCGATGAAGGAGCAAGCCTGACCTGGATGCATCAGCCTCATTATTATATGGGACTGTATCCATATACTTATTCAGCTGGTCTTACTGTATCTACAATCGTGTCCAAACGAATCCTTGAGGAAGGCAAGCCTGCGGTCGAAAGATGGCTGGATGTATTAAGAGCAGGCGGAACTCTTAAGCCTCTTGATTTGATTAAAAAGGCAGGCGTTGATATGTCCAAACCGGATCCTATCCGCGAAGCCGTTGCCCATGTTGGGACTTTGATTGATGAGCTTGTGGAAAGCTACAGCGGACTATATAAAGGTTAGAAAAAAATAATTTAAATGTTAAATGTTTATGTCGATTTTCCCCTGCAGCAGACAGACTTAAAGGAACAAGCTATGATGTTTCTGTGCAGGGGATTTTTTTGTTGGAAAAATATCAGATAGCATTAATTTACCAGTTACTTCCCCTTTGAAATAATATATTTTGTATTTATATAGAGTATTAGAAGGTGAATTTATGCAGCAAAGCCTGAATCCTGTAGAACGAAAAACGAAACGCAGGAAAAATAAGCTTTACATTTCAATTAATAAGAAATTCGTGTTCAGCCATCTTATTTCGGCGGCTTGGCTTGTTTTTTCATTTTACCTTTCATTACCCTGGCTGGAGGATTTGTCTATTATTATTTCTTTTCCTTTAGCGGTACTCGTGATCGGAGGAATCGCATATGTACCTGGTTATATGAATGCATTTCTGGTTATGAGTCTTCTTCTGGACAGGCAGCCTCCATTTAAAAATCAGCAGCCTGATAAGGATGTAACCTTGCTTGTAGCCGCATTTAATGAGGAAAAATCCATTTTTCAAACCTTGAGTTATGTGGCAAATCAGGATTACGCAGGTAAAATAAACATTATTGTTATTGATAATAATTCGTCTGATGGTACATATGAACAGCTGAAAAAAGCCCAAATAGAATTGCCTCTGGACCTGAATATTTTACAAGAGTCCCTGCCAGGCAAGTTTCACGCATTGAATAAAGGTTTGCTGCATGTGACAACCCAGTATGTAATTACCCTTGATGCTGATACACTGCTGCATCCATCAGCCGTCCGCTTTTTAGTGTCACGGATGGAAAGCAGCCCGGAAAATGTCGGGGCGGTAGCTGGTTCCATGCTTGTAAGGAACAGCCGGGACAACATATGGACCAAAATCCAAGAATGGGATTATTATCTGGGGATTGCATCAATTAAAAGATTACAAGGTTTGTATCAAGGGACACTGGTAGCTCAAGGGGCCTTTAGTTTATATAAAACAGAATGTGTCCGCGAGGCGGGTGGCTGGCCGGATGCTATTGGGGAAGATATTGTTCTGACCTGGCGTCTCCTCCAAAATGAGTGGAAGGTTTATTTTGAACCGCTGGCAGCAGCATTTACAGATGTACCATCCAATCTTTGGCATTTTGCTAAACAGAGGTCCAGATGGGCGAGGGGCATGATCGAGGGATTGAGTGAAATCAAGCCATGGAATCAGCCGCAGATGTATACCAAGTATCTAACAGGTGTAAATTTCGTTATGCCTTACTTGGATATTGTGTATACTTTCTTCTGGATTCCTGGATTGGTGCTGGCATTCTTCGGCTATTATTGGATTGTCGGTCCAATGACGCTATTTGTTTTGCCTCTTACAATAGTAAGCTATGGCATTTTGTATTATTATCAGAAACATTATGTTTTTAAAAACTTAAACCTAAAAGTAAGGAAAAACACAATTGGATTTATTTTATTTATTATCTGCTATCAGATGATAATGTCTCCCATTTCTGTCTGGGGGTATTTTCAGGAGTTCTTTAAGTTAAAGCGTGTTTGGAAATGAGCTGCAAAAACAAAACCTCGCTGTATATTAGAGTGACCCAGTAAAATG
>NZ_JAGGQS010000064.1:0-20443 GCF_018613175.1 Bacillus sp. ISL-47
ACGCATCGTTGCCTTGGTGAGCCGTTACCTCACCAACTAGCTAATGCGCCGCGGGCCCATCTGTAAGTGATAGCCGAAACCATCTTTCAGCTTTCCCTCATGTGAGGGAAAGAATTATCCGGTATTAGCTCCGGTTTCCCGAAGTTATCCCAGTCTTACAGGCAGGTTGCCCACGTGTTACTCACCCGTCCGCCGCTGACTTCAGGGAGCAAGCTCCCATCCGTCCGCTCGACTTGCATGTATTAGGCACGCCGCCAGCGTTCGTCCTGAGCCAGGATCAAACTCTCCATATAAGAGTTGATTAAGCTCATAAGTTGTCTTTTCAAAAAAGACTAAATAATTAACGTTGACGTTTCTGCTTTGTTTAGTTTTCAAAGAACTATTTTGTTGAGCTTCTTTCGAAGTGACAACGAAATTCATTGTATCATCTTCTCGAGGAGAAGTCAACCTCATTTTTCATCTTTTTTCTGTTTGATATTCAACAGATTAAAAATTTTTTGTTGCCGATAAGTAATTGCCTCTTAGCGACAAAAACTATCTTACTATAATTTGATAGATAAAGTCAACACCTAAAATAAAAAAAGTGCATGCCCCATTAATTTCTAAAAAATATTAACAGAGCACACACCTTTTCTTCTATTTATAAGATATATTTCTCTGCCCACTTCTTAATTATAGACAGCATCTCTGGACTCAGCGGTTTAGTAAGACTTTCTTTATAAATAGATTTAAGCTTAATCATAGATACAGGCTCTTCCTGATCTCTTAGAAGATGATTCATATCCCTTACATTATAGCCCTCTGCAGGTCCATTTACCTTTTCAGCAAAAAGGTGCACATGATTAGGCTCAACCTGGACATCTTTATTCCCGGTAATCGCTAGCACCGGACAAGTAATAGCAGCTAAATCCTCTTCCATTTCATATTGAAAATGCTCCCGTGCCCACTTCGCGTTAATCTTTGTTAAACCTTTTTTCATTACCGTCTCATCCGACTCCACCATCTCATCGAATAACTTCTTCTGTTTGGAAGCTGTCGTTTTATGAACCTTTAACGCACGAAGGAGCATACCGATAAATCCTTTCATTTCGGTTACTTCCTCCTCAAGCTGTTTGGTCTGGAATTCAGAAGCCTTCCGCACATTATCTGCCTGCCCCGCCAGCAGAATGATGCCTGCTGCGTTTACCTGCTTATTAATGGGAGGAATCAGCGAGCATCCCTCGCTATGCCCGAGCAGAAAAATTCTATCTGAATCAATTTCCGGAAGCTCACGGGCTGCTTTTACAGCTGCTACACCGTCACTAACCAAATCCAACATCCCTGTTTCATAAAAATCTCCGCCGCTCTCACCTGCTCCCCGTTTGTCATATCTAAGTACCGCCACCCCGATTGAGGCAAAGAATTCAGCCAGCATTTTATATGCATTCATCTTCATTTGTTTTACATTGGCATCCCGGTCAACCGGGCCCGATCCATGGAGAATGACGACGAGCGGCGGTTTCCCTTCAAATTTCTCCGGGAGGCTTACCGTTCCCTTTAAAGTAATATCCGTTTTAAACTGAATGTCACGTTCTTTCATATATAGCACCCCAAACTATGCTTTTTATGATAAGACGCTTAAGCGGAAAAATCGTTCAGTTGTTTATTTCTAATTCAATATAAATTTTTAAGGCAATACTAAAGGCAAATCTTAAATGTTTTTAGGAGGGAAATACTATGCCACGGAAATCTGCATCTGCAGCAGCCAGCGAAGAGGAACAGAATGAAAAGGGTACTCAAGTACCATCGCCCCCCAACGAAAAAAATAAAGATGAACTCGGCAATCTTAATCGTATGTTAGCTGCTGTCTTAGAATATTTGTCTGATGATGAAGTAGAAGAAATTGATATTGAATACCTCCTTACTCATACGGAGGGCCTTCGGGAATGGTGGGATCAATACCGGGAAAATAACAAAAAACAGATAGAAGAAGAAATAAAAAAATCCCTCGGTTCGCTGTCCCTGGAGGAACTCGAGAGTATCCGCGAACAGATAAAAGAGAAAAACAAGTAATCACTGCAGTCCTTTTTAAGAAAAATGCTTATGATTACTCAAGCTAAGGGGGCTAAATGAAGCAAAAACCCAAATGATTATTTTATTAATTGGCGTTATAGTAATCTATTTTTTTCCTATTCGGCATTCGGCTCATAGGGTATTTTTCATCTATAAGCGAAAAAGGGCTCCGGCGACGGAGTGCGGGATGCTGAGTTTATATTAAGCACAATATAGACCATTTCGTTTTTTATTCTTATCCCTTTTGCGGTTCCTTTAGCAATTTTTATCTATCAAGGCTTTAAGAATCAATAAAATAAACAAAAAAAGGACCCGCATGCCATTTGCAAACGAGTCCTTTTTCATTTTACTGTTCCACAAGCTCCCCTCCTGTCAATTCTATATGCCCTTCACCCCAGTTACACATAGCATCCAGAATTGGGCGGAGTGACCACCCGTAATCTGTTAATGAATAGATAACCTTCGGAGGAACCTGATCATAAACAGTTCGATTTACAACACCATCAGCTTCAAGCTCACGCAGCTGCTGGGTAAGCATTTTTTGGGTAATTCCAGGCATCAGCCTTTTTAATTCGCTTGTCCTCTTCTCTCCTTTAATCAAATGGCACATGATAACGACTTTCCACTTTCCCCCGATTACATCGAGTGTCGCTTCTACCGGAATATTGTAAGCCATCTTCATTCCTCCCTTTATATCACATAGGCACCTTAAAGTACCTGCATTACTTTAAAGTGCGTACTATTCATTTCATCACATGCCATCCATAATAGCATAAGGAAGCACGAAACGTAATGGTGAAATTGACCATAGGGTACTTTTTAGTGCCTATATCACTTTAAAGTACGTACTATTCACTTTATCTTTTATGCTTCATAATGACATTCATCAAGGCGGCATAACCAAATTTGAAAGGCGCCAGGTTATGAGGCCTTCTCTTCATCAACTTTTTTAGATATAAGGAGGATCACTCATATGAGTTCCATTGCCATAAATACGCAAAAAGAAAAAAGCGGTACACCTGCCCTGCTTGCACTGGCAATCAGTGCATTCGGAATTGGCACCACAGAATTTGTGCCTGTCGGTTTATTGTCTACCCTGTCCAATGATTTAGGAATTTCAATTACCCTTGCCGGCTTATTGATTTCGGGCTATGCAGTTGGTGTCGCCATAGGGGCACCAATCCTGACTGCTTTGACCAGTAAAATGAGCCGCAAATCTTTGCTCATGTCATTAATGATTTTATTTATCATCGGGAATTCTGTTGCAGCCATGTCCTCGTCTTTTAGCCTTTTGCTAATAGCACGCTTTATCACAGCTTTTTCACACGGAATCTTCTTCTCCATCGGCTCAACCATTGCCGCTGATTTAGTTCCTGAGAACAAACGGGCCAGTGCGATTGCCTTTATGTTCACCGGTTTAACCGTTGCGACTGTTACCGGCGTTCCTCTGGGAACTTTTATCGGCCAAATGTTCGGCTGGAGAGCTACTTTCTGGGGAGTGGCACTGCTTGGTGTAGTCGGGATTATTTCTAGTGCCATCCTGGTACCAAAAAACCTGAAAGAAGCACCTCTATCCAAGTTCAGTGAACAGCTGAAAATTTTGCGCAGCGGCAAACTCCTTTTAGCCTTTGGCATCACTGCCTTGGGATACGGAGGAACCTTTGTTGCATTTACCTATTTGACTCCACTTCTTGAAGACGTAACAGGCTTCAGCCCTAAATGGGTCAGCATCATATTGCTTGCTTACGGCATTGCGGTTGCCTTTGGAAATGTCATTGGCGGAAAAGCTTCTGATAAAAATCCCTTAAAGGCTCTGTTCTGGATGTTCGCCATGCAAGCCCTTATTCTTGTACTGCTAACCTTTGCAGCACCATATAAAGCACTAGGTCTTATCGTTATTTTCTTAATGGGCTTATTCGCGTTCATGAATGTGCCCGGCCTTCAAATTCTTGTTGTGAACCTGGCTGAGAAATATGTCCCATCTGCTGTAAACGTCGCTTCTGCCTTAAACATTGCAGCCTTTAACATCGGAATCGCCATCGGTTCTTTTGCCGGCGGCCTCATCGTCGACTCCATCGGGCTTATTCACACACCTTGGATCGGCGCAGTGATGGTATTAGGGGCCGTAGTTTTGACCGGCTTACTGAGAAAGCTTGAGAAAACCAACTAATTAAAGGAGTGTTTTGAAATGAATCAATTATCTTTAACAAGCACAGTTACACTTGCAAATGGAGTAAAAATGCCTAAGATTGGACTGGGCGTGTTTAAAGTAGAAAAAGAAGATGAGCTTTTAACTGCGGTTAATGCAGCCATTGAAACGGGCTACCGCAGCATTGACACAGCATCCATTTATGGAAACGAAGAATGGGTAGGCAAAGCCATTCGCCAGTCAGGGCTTAAGAGAGAAGAACTTTTTATCACATCAAAAGTGTGGAATGCTGACCAGGGCTATGAAGAAACACTACAGGCATTTAACACTTCTATGGTGAAAATGGGATTGGACTTCCTGGAACTTTATTTAATCCATTGGCCTGTCGAAGGAAAATATGCTGACACTTGGAGAGCGCTTGAGCAGTTGTATTGGGAAGGCAAAATAAAAGCGATTGGCGTCAGCAACTTTCAGGTGCATCATCTGGAAGAGTTATTAAAAACAGCAGAAATCAAACCAATGATTAATCAAATTGAACTGCATCCCAAATTATCACAAAAAGAAATCTGCTCGTTCGCTGCCCGGCATGACATGCAGATTGAAGCATGGGCACCATTAATGCAAGGCGGATTATTTGAAAACGAAGTCCTGAACGGACTCGCTAAAAAACATGGAAAATCCATTGCTCAAATTATTTTAAGGTGGCATCTGCAAAACGATATAATCATTATTCCTAAATCGACAAAGCCTTATCGGATCAAAGAAAATGCCGACTTATTTGGGTTTGAGCTATCTGCTGAAGACATCAGTCTTATCGATTCCTTAAATGAGGATCTACGTGTAGGACCTGATCCAAATCATTTTGATTTCTAAAAAAAATACAAAACCCCTTAGACTTATAGAAAAAGACGGGACGCACTCACAGCGGCTCGTCTTTTTTCTCATTATGAGTATAGGCTTTTCTTTAGATTTCTGTTTTTTACTACAAACTTTACGAATAGTGCCAAATTTATAAGATTACTTAATAAATCACTTAATATTGAACAAGATAAGTGTAACTCGGAAAGATAATATGAGAGCGGATAGATTAAGGTCTTACAAGGGAGTTCATTCCATGATTTTCTTTCTTTACTTCGTGATCAATATGGCCGTATTGTTCCTTTTTATAAAGAAAAAGAAGCACTTGCATATACTGGAAATTCTCGTATATTGGATGGTTAGCTCCTACCTATTTCAAAACCTTTCAGCACTTTGCTACATGAACTTTAAAACCTTAATCATCCCCGAAAAGTTAAGCTATGAATTCGCCCATTTTCTCAACCGAATCGTGCTTTTTCCTGCCATCATGGTGTTGTTTCTTTCTTATTTCCTTAGTCTGAGAACATTCAAAAGAAAGCTCTTGTTAATCTTGTTTTTCCTATTCATACTTGGCGGTTTGGAATGGATGGGACATTTAACAGGCGTTCTAATTCATGTAAATTGGAAACTTTGGTGGTCATTTGCCTTTTGGCTTGTTTCCTTGCTTCTATTAATTGGATTTATGAAGTTTTTCAGGAAGATTCTTTATAGAGGAGGCTAGTTTATGAATGTTACCTTTGATTGGAATGAGTGGTACTTCATCATAACGTCTGCACTCATTATTCTATTGTTTTTACCCATTCGAAGGTATTTTCCTCCTGCATTGGTGACGATTATCTGGGTTTATAATGTCGCATTAGTTGCCACTATTGATTACTTTCTTCTTGCCACACCTTTTCAGCTGTATATATTTGGGGATAACCCTACCTATGAACTTTCCGGTGCGCTCTTTCACTTTTTTATGTATCCTTGTTCTGCCCTCCTGTTTTTATTTGGCTATGATCGCTGGGAACTCTATGGAAAGAAAACAGTTTGGTACATTCTTTGCTGGAGCGCGTTTTCGATATTTTTTGAATGGCTGACTGTAAAGAATCATGCTCTAACCTATACAGGCTGGAAGCTTTTTTATTCCATTCCCGTTTATCCGGCTGCAGCCGTCATGCTGATTCTAGTATTTCGATTTTCCAAAAAGAAGCTTATGGACCCGGAGCTGGAAGCATCACCAAAAGTGTATTAAGAAAGCAGGAGGCATTAGCGCCCCCTGCTTATTCCAACTTGGATAATGTCCTCAGAATACTATATACAAACTACAATATAGAACTTACTTCAACTCGCCAGCGGCAGCACAATCTCTATCCTCGTGCCCTCATTCACTTTGCTTTGATAAGAGATTCTTCCATTATGCTGTTTGATAATTTTATGGCAGATCATCAGCCCAAGCCCTGTTCCCTTTTCTTTCAAGGTATAAAAAGGCTCACCCAAACGCGGCAGCAGCTCTTCCGGAATGCCGCAGCCCTGGTCTTGAACAGAAACCACACACTCCCCTTCTGCACCATGGCGCAGATCAATTTGAATAACCCCGCCATCACGCATAGCTTCCATGGCATTCTTAAAAATATTCAGAAATACCTGTTTGATTTGGTTTTTTTCGCATGTGATAAAAAAATTCGCCGCCTCAAAGGCCATACTAAATTGAATGGCGTTCATATTGGCCTGCGGAGACAGCAGTTCAACTGTGTTCTCAACAATTTCCCGCAAATCAGCACGGTTCATCTGGATCGCCTGCGGTTTTCCAAGCGATAGCATTTCGCTTGTGATATTTTCAATACGCTCAAGTTCATCTAACAGTAAATCACTATATTCAATTTGGCTGTTTTCACTTTTATAAAGCTGCACGAAACCTTTGATGGTTGTGAGCGGGTTCCGGATTTCATGCGCTACTCCAGCTGCCAGCTCTCCAACGATGGATAGCTTTTCTGATTGCAAAAGAAACTCCTCAGCTTTTTTGCGTTCAGAAATATCACGGCTAATCATGACAATATGCTCAACCTCTTGGCTCTCACCCATAACAGGCATGCAGCGCGATTCAAATTCAATCCAGTGCCCCTCCTGGTGCTTCAGACGGAACTCCATCGAAATGGCCTCATTGTCTTCAAATATCTTTTTCAGATTGGCCAGAAACATATCTACATCTTCCGGATAGACAATTTCGCCAATTTCCATCGTTTCTAAATCAGGTCCTTTATACCCCAGAACAAGTTCATGAGACGGAGAGAAATAACTTAACGTTCGATCCTGATCAAGCACTGCTATGAGATCTGATGTATTCTCGGCAATCAGCCGGTATTTAGATTCACTTTCCTCCAGCGTCTTTTCCATCTTCTTTTTTTCCGCTATGATTCGAAGCAGCCTTTCATAGGACTCGATCTGCAAGCTTCCAATCAAAACGCCGAACGTCACAAACACTAAATACTGGAGGTGAAAAATAAGATCATCCCGGAAAACGTTAAAAATGATTGGTACAGTCATAACGTAGATAACCAAGTAGGCGACATAAAAAATGGCCATTTTTCTAACTGGTTTAACGTGTGGACTATTTTTATGGATTGCTGTAAAAACAATCATAATAATGATCCAGCCCACAATGGCAGGCAGCCAATTTTCACTGGCCATAAGTCTGGAAACCAAGGCAAAACTGCCGGCTATGAAACCTGCACCTGGACCCAAATATGAAAATACCAATATTAGAATGGCATATCGGATATCATAAGCATAACCCTGTTCATTAAATGAAAGGCCAACGAGCACAGAGGACACGATTCCTGCATATAAACCGCCCCAAAGCCGCATCTGTTTAATCGGCTTAAGGTTGATAAACGAACGGATGACTAAGGGAGTACTGACCAGTAATGAAAAAATGGAGAGATTAACAATATAGTCCAAAAGAAACAATAGGATCCCTCCTATTTTTTTCAGTTTTAATTACTCAATATTCTATCTTTATCATAAACCAGAGATGGTACTGCCGCCACAACTATTTTAGCTTCCTAAAGATGATGTCTCCCTTTGCTATAGCAGGACTTTTCTATCATCCATGGAAATAACGTTACAGATAGTAGAAAGAAGCAGCACAAACGCATGTCATTATTAATAGAAATGATTCAAAATATTATTGAGAATTCGAAAGAAGCAATCATCTTCCCCAAGATACCGGCCTGATCAGCTTTATTAAAATCAAGGGCATCGTTAACCTGGAATTCGGAATTGCCTGGTGGTTCCCTAAGCAAAACACAGCCGCTCTCGAATTAATATTCTAATAAAGGAGCCAGTTCCCGTTTACAGGAGCTGGCTCCTTTTCTATTTTTATTTTCGTTTGAACCCTGCATAATTGGGGAATTCGAAATAATACACGCTATCGTATATTTTTAAAGCTTTGTTAAAGCTTATTGTGGTATCGGCGCCATGTCCGATTGAAGCGGAAGACCCGATAAAAAGCATTCGTTGGGTATTTAAACGTGGATGCTTATTCAAATTCCAGCGGGCGCTTACGAAGCTCCCCCGCCCGCCCACGGGTCGCCGA
This sequence comes from Bacillus sp. ISL-47, assembly GCF_018613175.1. Lineage (NCBI taxonomy): Bacteria > Bacillati > Bacillota > Bacilli > Caryophanales > Bacillaceae > Bacillus > Bacillus sp. ISL-47. The sequence continues at coordinate 8,640 of NZ_JAGGQS010000064.1, forward strand.
GCAGAATCAGATAGCAAGTTTAACAGTACTAAGATACAACAAGGAGGATGATCATGAAGCAATATGGAAAATTCCTGGCTATGATTGCCGTTTCTACTTTTATTATGTATTGGCTTATGTTCTTGAACGTATTCCAATTTGATCATGTTTTTTACAGCCAAACGCGTGTGTTCATGGCATTGATTATGGGATCTGTGATGGCAGTCGTGATGCTGCTGTTCATGTGGAAAATGTACAAAAATACAAAAATAAATGCGCTGATACTTGCCGGTAGTGCACTGGTGTTCGCCGTTTCGCTTTGGCTGGTGCGCAGCCAAACAACAGTGGATGATACCGGCTGGATGAAAGCGATGATCCCGCACCACTCGATCGCCATTCTTACAAGTGAACGCGCCAACATTGAAGACCCGCGTGCACAAAAGCTTGCTGACGAAATTATCAAAGCACAGCGCAAAGAAATTACCGAGATGAAGAAGTTGATAAAGGATCTTGAAGACGAACAGTAATATTTCCCCCATAAAAACAGCCAGTCCCCCAACGGAACTGGCTGTTTTTATTACACCTTTTTCACAAACTCGGACTTCAGCTTCATCGCACCAAAGCCGTCGATTTTACAATCAATATCATGATCGCCATCAACCAGGCGGATATTTTTAACTTTCGTTCCGATCTTAATAACGGAAGAAGATCCTTTCACTTTAAGATCTTTAATGACAGTCACTGTATCCCCATCATTCAGTATGTTCCCATTTGAATCCTTAATCACCTTTTCTTCTTCATGGTTCACAGCTTCGGACTCCCCTGTCCACTCATGCGCACACTCCGGACATACAAATAGTGCTCCGTCTTCATATGTATACTCTGAATTACACTTTGGGCAATTTGGCAATTTAGACATATCCCTCTTCCTCCGCATTCTATAGTTATGTTCACCCTATTATAAATATACAGCTCGCTTTTGATAAGCCTTCACGGCAAAAAAGAGCATGCACATGGCAGCTTTTTGGAAAAATTATTGTAAAATCCGTTTGGATATTTGCCGCTGCTTTCAGTCATAGCATTAGTAACCGTTTATTCAATCAAACATTTGATTGAACTCGTTATCTGTTCGCCGGGATTCAAAATAATTGGAGAAGAATAAGAATTGGTATTGGTTCAAATGGGAATTATAGATAAATGGTGACCTATGCCTTAGTTATAGCCCAAAACATCTTAAATCGAATTCGTCGGAAACTCACGCATCAAAATCATATTCTCAATTATAAACTTAAAAATCCAATTAGTTGAGATTGGAGAGGACAACAACAGGGTATTCAAGGAGAGATAGTATTATTCTGTTAAATAGGCATCCCCCTGCCTGTTTGCAGCTCTCCTCTTCCATGTAGAGTAGGTTTCATTTTTTTCTTGCTGTGCCTTTATTACTACTGCCAGCTTGCTATTAAAGATTTTTACCCTAATTCAAAAATGAAGCTACATTTTCACAGCTTATCCCTTGACAAAAAATCTAACCTATATGATAATGATTACCGAATTAGAATTATTATTAAATAGTTCGCTGTTTAATTAATAATCATATCACTCAAACATTTTAAGGAGGAATTTTATCATGGCATTAATCGGCAAAGAAGTACTACCATTCTCAGCAAAAGCTTACCATAACGGTGATTTCATCGACGTTTCAGAAGAAAACTTCAAAGGCAAATGGAGCGTAGTTTGCTTCTACCCTGCAGACTTCACATTCGTATGCCCTACTGAATTAGAAGACCTTCAAAACGAATATGCAACATTAAAAGATATGGGAGCTGAAGTTTATTCTGTATCAACTGATACACACTTCACTCACAAAGCTTGGCACGATAACTCAGAAACAATCGGAAAGATCGAATACGTTATGATTGGTGATCCTAACCAAAGACTTTCCCGCAACTTTGATGTTCTGAACGAAGAAGATGGACTAGCTGAACGCGGAACATTCATTATTGATCCAGATGGCATCATCCAAACTGTTGAAATCAACGCTGGCGGCATCGGCCGTGACGCAAGCCAGGTTGTAAGCAAGCTTAAAGCAGCTCAATATGTACGCAACAACCCAGGTGAAGTTTGCCCGGCTAAGTGGAAAGAAGGATCTGAAACACTTAAGCCAAGCCTTGACCTTGTAGGTAAAATCTAAGGAGCAGGATAATCATGTTACTTGATGCAGATATAAAAGCACAATTAGCTCAATATCTTCAAATGCTGGAGGGCGATATCCTTCTAAAAGTCAGCGCGGGATCTGATAAAGTATCCAGCGACATGCTGGCTTTAGTGGATGAATTGTCTTCCATGTCCTCCCGCATTAAAGTTGAGCGCGTTGAATTGCAGAGAACGCCAAGCTTTAGTGTAAATCGACCTGGAGAGAACACTGGCATCACATTTGCCGGCATCCCTCTTGGCCATGAGTTTACTTCCTTAGTGCTTGCTCTGCTTCAAGTTAGCGGTAGAGCACCTAAGGTTGACCAAAAAGTCATTGACCAGGTGAAAACCATTCAGGGAGATTATCATTTCGAGACTTATGTCAGCCTAAGCTGCCATAACTGTCCTGATGTGGTACAAGCGCTAAACGTCATGAGCGTTCTAAATCCTAATATTACACACACCATGATCGATGGCGCAGCTTACAAAGAGGAAGTTGACGCTAAAGAAATCATGGCAGTGCCAACTGTATTCCTAAATGGGGAAGAATTCGGCAGCGGCCGCATGAGCCTTGAAGAAATTCTAGCCAAAATGGGAACTGGCCCTGACGCATCAGAATTCGCTAATAAAGACCCATATGACGTACTTGTCGTCGGCGGCGGACCGGCGGGTGCCAGTGCAGCCATTTATGCAGCACGTAAAGGAATCCGCACTGGAATCGTTGCTGAACGCTTTGGCGGACAGGTTATGGATACATTGGGCATCGAAAACTTTATCAGCGTGAAGCACACAGAAGGTCCTAAGCTTGTCGCCAGCCTTGAAGAACACGTGAAAGATTATGGCATTGATGTCATGAACCTGCAGCGTGCCAAGAGCTTAGCGAAGAAAGACCTTGTTGAGATCGAACTTGAAAACGGTGCTATTCTGAAGAGTAAATCCGTCATTCTTTCAACTGGTGCACGCTGGAGAAATGTGAACGTACCAGGCGAAGCTGAATTCAAAAACAAAGGTGTAGCTTACTGCCCTCACTGTGACGGTCCATTGTTCGAAGGCAAAGACGTAGCTGTTATCGGCGGCGGTAACTCCGGCGTAGAAGCAGCCATCGACCTTGCTGGAATTGTAAACCATGTAACCGTTATTGAATTCAATCCGGAACTGAAAGCTGATGCTGTTCTGCAAGAGCGACTGAACAGCCTGCCGAATGTAACGGTTGTCACAAATGCTCAAACAACAGAAATCACCGGCACTGACAAAGTAAACGGTATTTCATACATGGATCGTGAAACAGAAAAGCTTCACCACGTTGAACTGCAGGGTGTCTTCGTCCAAATCGGCCTCGTTCCGAACACGGACTGGTTAGGCGACAAGATTGAACGCACTCGCTTTGGCGAAATCGTTGTCGACAAACAAGGCGCTACCAACATCCCTGGCGTATTTGCTGCAGGAGACTGTACTGACAGTGCTTACAAGCAAATCATCATCTCCATGGGATCCGGTGCAACTGCAGCTCTCGGAGCCTTTGACTATCTGATCCGAAACTAGGTTTGACGTATCAAAACGTTTACCTTTTCAAACGTTTTGCGCGCTGCCCTCCAATCACATAAAAAGCCGCTTCTGCGTTTGGCAGGAGCGGCTTTTCTTATGCATGCGAAATTCAATCAAACGTTTGATTGATCATCGATTACGTCAACACACGTCTATAAAGGATGATACAATACGTCCCGCTGGCACCTTCAGCACCAAGAATCTCCAGGCTGGTTGGATTGTCTACTGTGTAAGACATCGTCTGCCCAGGAAGTGGGGGTATCCGATCTTGCCCATTAATCCTTACTCCCGGTGTTGCAGTGCTATTTGCAGAATTGAACACCTGAAATACACCGGCAAGGTATGTTCCCGCAGGCGCGGACCAAATAGGATTATTTACAGAACCGCCACTATAATTCCCGCATATCTTCTCCTGAAAAACCTGTGCAGGCGGACAGCAGCCACAGTTAAATTCATTAGAATTACACATTCTATACACCTCTTTTTTTATAATTGGCTTGTACATGTCGTTCAGTACTATAGAATGCTTTATCCTTCAATCCTGTCCCGGCGGAAGTCCAAAAAATATAACTATTTTTCAGCCTAGTGATATGCAGGGGCATTAGTGCATATAGGATATTGTTTTGAGATTTTCTATCATTGCTTTGGTTACTGTATTTTGTTTTTACATAGATATCACTTGTAAGAAAAAACGGAGGAAGAGGTACGGAATGATAGACTAAACCACATCCTCTCTATCTGTAAAAGATGAAAAAAAGAACCTTCAATCCAAGAAAACAGATCAAAGGTTCTATACTTTATATCTATTAATAACTCAATTCTACTTTGCTTTTATCTGTTTATTTCATTCTCTTCAGAATTAACTATAGACCAATTCTTGTTTGCTTAGACCAAGCGTCTGCGCTGTTGAAGAGTTAATCTCTTGGAATAGCTCTGGATTTTGCACCAGTGACACGCCATAAGAAGGAACCATTTCTTTTATTTTCGGTTCCCACTTAAACATATGCTGCGGGAAGCATTTTTCCAATAGTTCAAGCATAACGTGAACCGCAGTGGAAGCACCCGGAGATGCGCCAAGCAATGCAGCGACCGAGCCATCTTCGGCACTTACAATTTCCGTACCAAACTGAAGTGTTCCTTTACCGGCTTCGGTATCCTTGATCACTTGCACACGCTGGCCTGCTACTACTATACTCCAATCCTCGCTTTTAGCATTTGGGATAAATTCGCGCAATTCTTCCAGACGCTTCTCATTCGATAACATAACCTGCTCGATCAGGTATTTTGTCAATGCCATCTCTTTTACGCCTGCTGCGAGCATAGTGATGACATTATTCGGCTTTACAGAACCTATTAAATCCAGATTTGAGCCCGTTTTTAAAAACTTTGGTGAAAAGCCGGCAAATGGTCCAAACAGTAAGGTTTTTTTGTTGTCGATATATCTTGTATCAAGATGAGGGACAGACATTGGAGGAGCTCCAACCTTAGCTTTACCATATACCTTTGCATGATGCTGCTCTATGACTTCCGGATTGTTGCATGCCAAAAATAGTCCGCTTACCGGGAATCCGCCAATATGCTTTGACTCAGGAATACCGGTTTTTTGCAGTAAAGGCAGACTTCCGCCCCCGCCGCCGATAAAAACGAACTTTGCCGTATGATATTCGATCTTACCGCTGTCGATATCCTTCACTTTCACTTCCCACATACCGTCGCTGGTACGTTTAAAGTCTTCCACACTATGCTTGTAGTTGACCTCTACATTTTTGCTCTCCAAGTGCTCAAAAAGCAAGCGGGTTAAAGCGCCAAAATTGACATCCGTTCCTGAGTCGATTTTTGTAGCCGCTATCGGTTCATCCGATGTACGACCTTCCATGATGAGCGGGACCCATTCCTTCAGCTTCTCAGGATCCTCGGAAAATTCCATCCCTTGAAACAGGGGATTGGCTGACAACGCTTCCATTCGCTTTTTCAAGAACGTAACATTCTCTTCCCCCTGCACTAAACTCATATGAGGGAGTGGCATAATAAACTCCTGTGGATTGCGAATGAGATTGCTCTTTACAAGATAAGACCAAAACTGTCTTGAAAGCTGAAACTGTTCATTAATTTTTATCGCCTTGCTAATATCAACGGATCCGTCAGATTTCTCAGGTGTATAGTTAAGCTCGCACAGCGCAGCATGGCCCGTACCTGCATTATTCCATTCGTTAGAGCTTTCTTCTCCTGCTTTGGCGAGTTTCTCGAACACTTTGATTTCCCATTCCGGTGATAACTCTTTCAGTATAGATCCCAAAGTCGCACTCATGACTCCGGCACCAATTAAGATAACGTCTGTTTTATTCTGTACGTTGCTCATGATAACCTTCCTTATCCTCTATATTTGAGTATACTTAGGTGTCACAAAAAGCAAGGCGCCACCTAGGAAAACGCCTTTTCTATTTCTATTATCTCTATTTTATATTACCCATACCATAATCTATTATAATGACTTATAGACTAAAACATCTACCATTATCTAATAATTATAAACTATTTAAAGCAGTTTAAAAAGTGAGAAATCCGTCCATAGGGGGCAGAAACAGACAAGAACCAAGACCTTAACTAAGTTTCTTGCAGGGTTAAGGCTTTCGTTTACTGGTATCAGTGAACCAAAATATTCTATTAAAAGAACACCGCCGTATGATAGGAACACGCACCTTTTTTTAGATATTAGATTTATTCTAGTTAGCCAGCACAAGCAGTTCTTATAGCTCTTTAATAAAATAGAATATAAGTTCATTTTAATTTAGGAGGTGTAATGATAATGGAGTTCTGTCCATATTGCGGCTTTCGCGACAGCTTATGTCGCTGCTCCTCTTCCTATGGGCAAAATCATAAGTACTCACCAGGCACTAGTAACACTTCAACCTGGTACGATGAAAATGATTTAGATTCCGCTAGACCCGAGCCAGAAAGCTATAAGAATACAACAAAAATGAAAGAAAGGAGTGCTTATAAAATGAGTGATAAAGCTACTTGCTCCCGCTGTCAGTCCAACCCTTGCTGCTGTACAATAAATAATAACCCTGTTAACACAAATACATTCAACCCGGTAATCAATATAACCACAGGATCAACTGAACCTCCCGCCACCGCAAACAACGCTCTAATTGGCCTAAATACTACTACCCCGGTACAGCCAAATACACCAATTCCTTTAGATACAAACCAATTAATAAATGGAAGCGCCATTTCACATGCTTCGCCATCCCCTATTATTAATCTGGCACCAAACCAAACCTACCTTGTCGATACTCAGTGTATGGAACTGCCCCGCAGGGAAGCGGATTAAATGCTGCTCTCCGTTTAAATGGAACGACAATTATACCATTTAGCGAAGCAACGAATGATTTTAACTTTGTTTCACCTACCGGGTTTCCAATGGGAGCATCTGGGGGCGCCATTTTTAATACGACAGGCAACAACCCCAATACACTTGAAGTAATGAATCTAGCGCCCACAGGCCCAACAATCTTCGTTAGTAATCCCCCCTTCTTTAGAGCGGTAAGTTTGAGAATAGTTAAACTATCTTAGTCTAAAATCCCTCTTGGCTTTAGCGCCCGCCTTATTCAGGACAGGCGCCAACCATTTTTAAGAATCACTCCCTGCATAACTTGGATAAAAATGTAAATCTTTTTCAACTAAACACCCTATACGCAGAGAAATTTGATTATCTGCAGAGAAAATATTTTATAAGCAGAGAAATTGCTGCTATACGCAGAGAAATTGCTGCTATACGCAGAGAAATATTTTTATACGCAGAGAAACTCAGTAAACAGGATAGAATCAGCCGCGTAGAAAACGAAAAATCTAATTTTCAAAGATTTCCTCTCCCTATTACAGTAAAACTCGTAGTTTTACACAAAAAAGGACGCTATCCCAGCAGCATCCTCTCAAAAATAGTGCCTGTCCCCACCTACTTTATGGGGACAGGCACTTTTGTTCGCTATTTATTCATCAGTTTCCCAGCAAGTTCAGTTAATGCACTGTGCTCCTGAATCCGGTAGTGTCGCCCTTCCTTTTGCAAATACCCTTTTTCGCAAAATTGCGTCAGCACATACAATAAGTGGCGATAGGAGACGCCTAAAAAGTCACAAACGGTTACATGTTTTTCCTTATAAACCTCTCCATCAGCTGTTTGCAAAATAAAATCCGCAAGCCGGTTTTCAAGCGGGAAGGCAAGACTTTGAGAATACTTTGCGGCCATTTGTGTTGCTTTTAAGCTTAAAAACTTGGTTAGTTCACGCAGAAATTTTGCATCATCCAGCATTTGTTTGCGGCAGCGATGAAAAGGAATCGCAAAACAAATTGTCTTTGTAGAGGTTTGGATTCCTTTTGTATAGTAAATTTGATGTAATAATTCCATTTCCCCTATATAATCATTCGCATTAACAAAATTAATTAAGGAAACCTTTCCATTTTGATGTGTCACATAAATTTTGGCTTTGCCTTCAATGACATAAAATAAAAAATCCGGCCGCATGCCTTCTTGAATAATCCATTCATTGCGTTTATATTCACGCACCTCTATAAACTCTTCAATCGGAAAAGAGAATAAATGCCCAATCGAGTGTACCTCTATATAGCGTTGCCTTTTCTCGTTTTTATAAATTTCCATAGCTCGCCGCCTCAATAATAGGAGATATCTCATATTATCGTACGTATCTCCATGGTATTATGCAAATATTAGGAGGATACAGTATGAACACACAACGCTGGATGAGCACACAGTTTTTTAGTTTCTTTATGACATGGGGGATTTTTCTGCCCTATTGGACAGGCTGGATTATTTATGCAAAAGGATTTACCGTTACAGAAGCCAGTTTGATTATGAGTTTAGGGTTAGTTGCACGAGGCCTTTCTACATTATTTGCCTTTCCATATTTATCGAGTAAATTCAGCAGTAAAACCCTATTAAATGGGATGGCAATCGGCACGGTGATTTCTCTTCTAAGTTGTATTCCGGCGGACTCCTTTGCCAGCTTACTTGCGGCAACGTTATTTTTGCACTTCTTTTACCCATCGTTGATGCCTGCATTGGATAGTGCTGCTGGCGTACTTGTACAGAATAAGCAATTAAAACATTACGGGAAGAGCCGCTCCTGGGGGTCCATCGGGTTTGTCGTGAGCGGCTTAATCTTAACTTTCTTTACAGGGGCGCTTGGTGATGAAGTGATTTTATGGGCATTGTTACTCGGCGCATTGGTATTCATGTCTCTTTGCCTTATGCCCGCACCTGATGCATTATCTGAAAAACCAAAAGCGGATCAAACAAAAAAAGGCGGCATGCTGAAATTATTTCGCATCAAACACTTTGGTTTGGTGCTCATCATAGTCATTCTGCTGCAGGCGGCACACGCTTCTTACTACAGCTATGGCTATCTATTTTTACAAGAAATTCATGCACCCAAATATTTAATTGGCGTGATTATTAACATAGCCGTGATTGCAGAGATCCTTTTCTTTGCCATCGCAGATCGAACCTTTCAAAAATTTTCTGTTGGCTCTTTACTGGCACTAGCAGCACTGGGTTCAACTGTGCGCTGGATACTAGTATTCGCCTTTCCAAATGTCATTTTGTTTTCCATCGCCCAAACATTGCATGCCTTCTCGTTTGCGCTGGGGCACTATGCCTTTATGAAATTCTTATTCAAAAATATTCCACATGCTCAGATTCCAAACGCACAAGGAATATACTCAGCGCTGGCACTTAGCTGGAGCACAGCGGTGTTCACCCTTTTCGGTGGCTATTTATACGAAATTGAACCCCGATACGCATTTATCGGGATGATTATCTGTACCATTCCATCAATGCTTCTTGCCCTTGTTTATCGGAGAATGGATCATAAAGTGGTTGAACAACCGAAAATATATCAAAAGCTGAATAGTAAAATAAGCGTGTGACTATAAATGGTTACACGCTTTTTCGTTTTACTAGTTCCGTTTACTTACGATACGGTTCAGCGTAATGCATCAAAATGAGATTCTCCTGGACTTAGAATAACAAATACGCGAATACAGATATTAGAATACCCTTCGTGCGACGGATCTTTATCTCATATCTCTTCATTAAGAAGGCTTGTCCTTACTCGAGTAACCAGCGAAATAAAATAAGCGGAGTTTTTTCGGTTAAATGGAGAATGGAGCACGTTTCGGGGTGAATAAGCGGAGGCTTTCCGGTTATGTGAAACAAAGTCCCCTATTTTCGCAATTTTTGAGGCAATAGGCGGAATCTCTCCTTCTATTTAAGCTATTTTCAATACTATTTACTAACTAAGCGGAATTTTTCCGTCTATTTATCAGACCGGATGCTTAACCTCATTCCCCAGCCGATAAGAGCGGATCCTCATGGTCCCAGTTGCAGGAATCAACATATTTTTATCTACTAGTTGAGAAAGTACTTTTTTTACCGTCTTGTCACTTAGCTTCAAATATTTCTGAACTTCTAAAGGGAATATGGCTTCTCTTTTTCGAATTGCTAGCCGAAGCACTTCCTTTTCGACAAATGACAGAGAGGTCTGGTCCAGTTCATCACCCAGCCATCGGCCAATCACTTGCTGGACAATCTGTTGGCTCCGACGAGGCTTCTCTTTAACCTGGTCATAAGAAAAGCGGATTACGGTCCATCCGTCAATCACCAACTGATTTTGACGTTCTAGACTGTCTGAAAATTGCCACCTGCTTATGTTCTTCAGGTGAGGGCCATATCCGTCGATTTCAAAGCATATCCGAATTGCGGGACGAATATAAGCAAAGTCCAGATATCTTTTGCCATCCTTGAAATCATTGACTTCATATTCCGGATGAAGGTAGCGGAAATGGTAAAATAAAGGCCACCATACTTGCTTCAAAAACATTCTTTCAGCTTGGCTGTGACCTTCTTGTAAGCGCCGCAACCTTTCACCTGCTCTTGCCTGCAAGTGAGCATTCATAAAGGTCTGATATTCTCCTTCAAATCCCACTGCATCTATCCTCCTATCCAATGGTATTTCATGCCTTATCTAAATGAGCAGTGCCTACAGAGCAGGATATGAGGTCCATCCATATTGCCAAAATTTCCAACAAGAAATGCAAACAGAATTGGTCTGGAATCCACCTGTCTAACAGCTCTGAACAGCCAACAAAGGAAAATCAAAATTCAGTGGACAACCCACAAAAATTAAACAATTGAAAACCTCCATCCGCAACATCTTCTGCTATTAATTCTTGTTATTATCTTCGAAGATTAATACCTATTCCTCAATCGGAACCATAAAATCAAAATCAGGAACTCCATACTTCGCAAACATCTTTTCTCGATACTCTTCAAATGACAAATAAAAATTTTCAGGCGGGTTGCCAAATAGTATTGTAAATACTTCGTTTTCGTGAGAAATTAAGTAACTTTTTTCTTGGTTAACATTGTTGTCATTTACTTTTGCTTTCAATTCTTCTAATAATTCGTTAGTTAGGCTGGAATTTAATATTATCTTTTCCTGACTTCCGTCTTTATTCACTAATATAAATATACCGTGACCTTCAATTTTCTCTTCCTTGTATTCAATATTGTCTTTGGTATATTTCTCAATTGTTTTGGTGTAATTAAATCCACATCTCAAACAAAAGATGAACTTTTCATCAGTTTTATAATAATCATCTTCAAATGCAGAACGCCCACAACAAGGGCATTCAATAGCATACAAAATCGATGCCATGAATGAATCATCTCCATTATCTAGTCATTTGAACTTCGGACAATCTTTAAAATTAGGGAGTGTTAATACGAGTGAAGAGAAGGTGTTTTAATGTGGCTTCAATTGGAAAAAGAAAAAGGCAGATAAAGACATGCGGAGTAGCTAATATAAAGAGCATATTTAAAGAAGAAGGTGAGGATAGAACTATTTTTAGTTTAATAGAATTCTAAATTTTGTCAATCTATTTTCTCTATATTTCGACAATATCATTCTTATCATTTCTATTTCCGTTAAAATATTAGGTGCCTGACCACCGGCACTCTAAAGCGGTAGGTTAGTGGGGGTCAGGCACACTGGCCTTGCATCTGTTGA